>CAMJGB010000067.1 GCA_946405115.1 uncultured Clostridia bacterium
AAAGTGCGGTCTTGAATGGTGGAAATCATTCATCCCCGGCTACCGTATGTACTGCCGCGGACTTTGTGCCAGAAGAGAGAAAGAGGGTCGTATACTCGCATTTCTCGAGGTGATGACCTATCTTTTTGCCCTAACGATGCTCATCGACGGCGTTCCCGGCGCTTTACTGCTCATCTTGAGCCTGGTGCAGGTTATCTGCCTCATAATCAACTTCGTTCAGGCAATCAAGCTTAACATCGGTACGTGCGATATTTTCAATCGCAGAAGAACATGGGTACTCCTCTGGATGCTCTTCGCAGACATTGTTGCACTGCACTGGGGTTTATCAAAGAAGTTCCAGCCTTCAAGGCTCGCAACGGATAAGGACGAGGGCGCTGAAGAATCAGGCATCACCGCAGACGAGGAAGCTGAAGGCCTGTCCGTCAACATCGCCGCAAGAACTGCCCGCAGCGCATTCCAGACAGTTACTCTCCTCAAGGATATTCACATGGTCATCCCCAAGGGTCACATGGTGCTTCTCCTCGGAGGTTCCGGCGCCGGCAAGACAACTTTCCTCAATGCAATAACAGGCTACGAGAAGGCCGACGCTTCCATCACGATCAACGACGTAAATGTCTACAACAACTACAACGATATCAAGTACAACTTAGGCTTCGTTCCCCAGCAGGAGCTGATGCGTGCCAACGACACTGTACTGAAGACACTTGAAGATGCTGCAAACATCCGCCTCCCTGCTGACATGTCCGTCAAGGACAAGAAGCAGTGCGTGCAGGATATGCTCGAATCCTTCGGTCTGTCCATGCTCCAGAACACCATGGTAGAGAAGCTCTCGGGCGGTCAGAAGAAGCGTCTGTCGATCGCCATCGAGTTCATCTCCGACCCCGAACTTTTCATCCTCGACGAGCCTGACTCCGGTCTCGACGGTGTTGTCGCGAGGGCTCTGTTCGAGAAGCTCAGATCCATCGCCGACGAGGGCAAGATCGTCATAGTTATCACGCACACCCCGGACAGAGTCATCGACCTTTTCGATGATGTCATCGTCCTTGCCAAGGACTCCACACGCACGGGCAGACTTGCTTTCTACGGTCCTGTCGACATAGCGAAAAGATATTTCGCAAGAGGCACTATGGAAGCCATACTTCGCACCATCAACCAGAAGGAAGAAGGCGGCGAAGGACGTGCAGATGAATTCGTGGCGAACTATACCCGCATAGCAAGACTCATGGATGACGGTAAGTCATGCAAAGAAGCTGCGGATGAAGTTATCTCCGACAAGAGCAAGGAGGCAATCGCATGAACAAGGAAATAAAGAACTCCAAGCATAAGGGACGCGTATATCAGACCGGAATCTACTTGGGTAAATTCTTCAGAATGTTCATCTACCAGAGCGACTGGAAAACCATGCCCATTGCAGCACTCATCGCAGGTCTCGTAGGACTTGTTATGAGAGCCGGTCTGTTCAGGACCATGGAAGGAACATTGCTCGGTTCATTCGCCATAGCATGTATCTGTGTCTGGAACGGTTTCTTCAACTCAATCCAGAATGTCTGCCGCGAGCGTGCGATCGTAAAAAGAGAGCACAGAAGCGGACTTCACATCAGCTCCTACATCACGGCACATACGATCTATCAGGCATTCCTGTGCCTTCTTCAGACAATCATCACAATCTTCGTATTAAGTAAGATGAACGTTCAGTTCCCGGAGAACCCGGTCGGACTTGTTACAGGAAACTTCATCCTCGACATTGGCATCACGATCTTCCTCACCACATTTGCAGCAGATATGCTGAGCTTGCTGGTATCATCACTCGTCCGTAACACGACGACAGCCATGACGATAATGCCGTTCCTGCTTATCGTCCAGCTCGTATTCTCAGGCGGATTCTTCTCCCTGCCCGACAGCGTACAGTCCCTTACTAAGTACACGATCACTAAGTGGGGACTTACGGCAACATGTGCACAGGGACAGTACAACTACCTTCCCATGACTGCACTTTGGAAGAGCATGACTAAGATGCGTAACGGCTCCATCACGGCAGGTCAGTTAAAGGAGTTCATGCTTGCATCCCCTGATTTCTCCGAGGACCCTGAGATGGTCATCCTTCTGAACTCCATCCCTGATGACAAGGAGATCATGTTCGACAGCTTTATCACTGTCATCGAAAGCCAGGGCGGTGCATATGCCATCGAGATGAAATCCGCTGAGCTCAATCAGGAGCCTAAGTACGACTCCAATCCCGCAGTCATCAAAGAGTGCTGGGAGATGCTCGCGCTGCAGATTCTCCTCTATATCGGAGTCGCTACAATCGCCCTCGAGTTCATCGATAAGGACAAGCGATAATCGTTAGAAAACAGTAATACTCCTGTTAATTGCAAATCACGTAGAAATTATATATTATTACGTGATTGCAATTTAAAGGAGGCTTCTCATGAGCAAAAATAAATGGGTGTGCGCTGCTATCCCGGCTCTCCTTCTCCACTGCAGTATCGGTACAGTTTACTGCTGGGGTACATTCTCTAAGGAGATTGCTGAGTACATCGGCAAAGAGAACAGCGCAGTTCAGTGGGCATTCTCACTCGCTATTTTCTTCCTCGGTATGTCTGCCGCTTTCTTGGGCGACGTAGTTGAGAAGGACATTAAGAAATCATCTCTCATCGCGACTATCTGCTTCACAACAGGTATGCTTGGCACAGGTGCCGCTATCCTTTTGAAGTCATTGCCGCTCATCTTCCTTTGCTACGGCTGCATAATGGGTATCGGTCTGGGTACAGGTTACCTCTCACCCGTTAAGACTCTCATGCTGTGGTTCAAGGATCGTAAGGGTCTTGCTACAGGTCTCGCAGTTGCAGGCTTCGGTCTTGCAAAGGCTATCGCAACACCTGTAATGCAGTTCTTCCTTAACAAGTTCGACAACAACCCTGCTTACATGTTCTTCATCATGGGCGGTATCTACTGCGTAATGATGTTCATCGGACACCTGCTTCTCAAGAAGCCTGCAGATTGGGTTGAGGCTCACGAAGAGGGCGGAATCAAGGAATTCTTTGCAACACTCGGAAAGAACTTCAAGTTCTCTTTCTCCAACAAGACATTCATCGGAATCTGGCTCATGTTCTACATCAACATCCACTGCGGTCTCGCTCTCATCTCTCAGGAGAAGGCGATCTTCACAGCAGTCGGACTTACAGCAGGTGTAGCTGCAACATTGGGTTCCGTTACAGCTATCGCCAACGCAGCAGGCCGTCTCGGCTTCTCCGCTTGGGCTGATACATTCAAGGACAGAAACACAATCTACAAGTTGATCTTCATCCTCTCCATCGCACTCACAGGTGCAACAATCTTCACACACGGTATTGAGAATAAGATCGTTGTTCTTTGCGTAGCACTCCTCATCATGGTTAACGCAGGATACGGCGGAGGCTTCTCCAACGTTCCTACACTTCTCTCCGACCACTTCGGAATGAAGTCAATTTCCGCAGTACACGGCATGTGCCTCTCCGCTTGGGCTATCGCAGGTCTTACAGGTAACCAGATGGCTACTAAGATCCTCGAGATGACAGGCGAGAAGGATCCTACTACAGGCTTCTATCCTGCAGCTTGCTATCAGAATGTACTGTATGCAACTGGAGCTTTATACGTTATCGCTCTTATCGTTTGCTTCGTGCTTGTAAAGCCTTCTAAGAAGAAGGAAGCAGAGGCCTGATAAAAGGAGCCCTGCAGCAACATCCACTACGGAGTGCTGCTTAACAAACATAGTAGAAATACAAATAAGACCCGCCATTGCGTAAGCAGCGATGGCGGATTTTTTATGCTTTTCGCGCCAAAGCACGCGGCCGAAAGAGATGCCGCATGCAAGCGAATTAAATACATGGATTGAGGGCAGAACATTAGTCGGAGTATCTATCTTGTAAAGATACTCGCACGCCCATATGAAGATGTTGTCCCTGGGCATTGTACCGGGACGAAGATCCAGCCCATTAGGGAAAAAGAAACTAACGACAATAAAAAGCGACATGCCGATAATAAGATTCCAGCACATCGCGAAAAACTCTTTCTTATCTTTAAAGAATACATATGCAATGGCGACCGCCATAAACGGGAACCACAAAAAGTACGGAACAATAAACTCCTCGACGAACGGGATGCATTCGTCGAGGGGTATGTTTATGTAAGTTACGTCATGTGTGGTCTTCTCTACGAGAAAGAAGAACGGAAGGTAAATCGGTACATACAGTACGAACTGCCAGTACTTGAATTTCTCCTTAAGCGTTTGCTCCATCGGTCTTTGCAACTTCTACTTTCACTTCGTCTATCGGGCCGGCATCAGAGATCTTGATCTCGTCACCCTCGGCGTCAACGAGTGCTATTCTACCCGATTTAATGACACCGTCAAGAAGTGCTTCTGAGAAATTGTCTTCGATCATGGACTGCATGACTCTCTTCAGAGGTCTTGCACCGTACTGAGGGTCGTAACCCTTCTTGGCAAGAAGTTCCTTCGCAGCATCAGTAAGCCTGATCTCGATTCCGATGTCGGAGATTCTCTTGGCAACCTGTGCCGTCAAGATATCGACGATCTTGATGAGAGAGTCCTTACCGAGCATTCTGAAGAAGATGATCTCGTCCACACGGTTGATGAACTCAGGAGAGAATGCCTTCTTAAGCTCGTCGAGAACCGTAACCTTGGCATCGTCGTAGGACTTGCCGCCGTACAGTCTCTCTCTACTTGCCTCGTCCTCATCCTTGTCATCGGAAGCCATGTCGAATCCGATCTTTCGTCCTGCAGCTGTCGTGAGCATTCTTGCACCGATGTTGCTCGTCATGATGATGATTGTGTTCTTGAAGTCTACGACTCTGCCCTTACCGTCGGTAAGCCTTCCGTCATCGAGCACCTGAAGCATACTGTTGAACACCTCGGGATGCGCCTTCTCGATCTCATCGAAAAGCACAACTGAGTACGGATGACGTCTTACCTTCTCCGTAAGCTGTCCGCCTTCGTCGTAGCCTACGTATCCCGGAGGGGAACCGATAAGCTTAGACACATCGTGCTTCTCCATGTACTCTGACATATCGATACGAACGAGCGCATTCTCGTTGCCGAACATTACCTCGGCAAGAGCCTTGGCAAGCTCAGTCTTACCTACACCGGTAGTACCCAAGAAGATGAATGAGCCGGACGGCTTCGTAGGATCCTTAAGACCAAGACGGGATCTTCTGATTGCCTTAGCAACAGCAGTAACTGCCTCGTCCTGACCGATGACTCTCTTCTTAAGTTCATCCTCAAGTGTTCTGAGCTTCTCTGCATCAGACTCCGTGATCTTGGATACAGGGATACCGGACCACTGTGAAAGTACATCAGCGATATCCTCTACCGTAAGCTCGCCCGTGAATCCTTCGGAATCGGCACTTGCACCTGTAAGTGAATCAAGTTCTTCCTTGATTTTTGCACCTTCGTCACGAAGAGCTGCTGCCTTCTCGAACTCCATGTTATCTACGGCAAGCTTCTTCTGCTCCTCGATATCCTCGAGCTTCTTCGTAAGCTTATTCTTCTTGTCCGTATCTACGAAGTTGATCCTCTTTCTTGCTGCAGCCTCATCGATCAGGTCGATAGCCTTATCAGGAAGGAATCTGTCAGATACATATCTTGAAGAAAGGAGAACTGCCTGCTCGATCGCATCATCAGGGATGTGGATCTTGTGGTGCTCCTCGTACTTCTTGCGAAGTCCCTTAAGGATCTCGATAGCCTCTGTCTGTGAAGGCTCATCTACGAGTACCTTCTGGAAACGACGCTCGAGGGCGTGGTCCTTTTCGATGTATTTGCTGTACTCGTCGAGTGTGGTAGCGCCCACGATCTGAAGCTCGTTTCTTGTAAGCATCGGCTTCATGATGTTAGCTGCGTCGAGCGAACCGTCGTTGCCGCCGGCGCCGATGAGCGTGTGAATCTCGTCGATGAAGAGGATGATGTCGGGGTTTGTCGAAGCTTCCTCAAGAACGTTCTTGATTCTCTCCTCGAAGTCACCTCTGTACTTGGAGCCTGCAACGAGCGAACCCATGTCGATGCTGTAAACAGTCTTACCCTTGATGATGTCGGGAACATCGCCCTGAGTGATTGCAAGTGCAAGTCCTTCTGCGATGGCAGTCTTACCTACACCGGGGTCACCTACGAGGCAGGGGTTGTTCTTGGTTCTTCTTGCAAGGATCTGCATTACGCGGTTGATCTCAAGCTCTCTTCCGATAACGGGATCGATCTTGCCCTCAGCAGCCATGGCAGTGAGGTTCTTACCGAACTTCTCCAATGTCTTCTTGGAGCCCTTGCCGCCCTTCTTATTGTCCTTGCCGCCTCTTAAGGAGCCTGCTCCCATCTTAGGAGAAGGGGAATCGGACTCATCATCGCTGTCGAGCGAACCCAAGTCGGAATCACCGAGCTCGCTTAACACGCCGGAAAGGTCATTGGTAATGCCGTTCATGTCGGCACCCGTTCTTACAAGGAGCTGGTTTCCGGTGATGGCCTTGTTAGTAGCAATAACGAAAAGAATGTGCTCGGGCTTAATGATACCGCCGTCGCCGATCCTTCTGCTTACTTCCTGAGCATCACCAAGAAGTCTCTTGGACTCGAGTCTTAAAAGTCTCAAGCCTTCCTCAACCTCATAGCTTGATGTATCTGTGTCAGCGACGGACTCGTCGAATCCTAACATCTCTGCGATATCAGAGAGAGTTACGCCGTTGTTCTCAAGTATCTCGGCGCCGGGGCCGTGAACTGCGAGAACTCCTGCGAGCATATGCTCGGAAGAAACCATGCGGTTGCCTGAAGAATCGGCGAACCTCTTGGCATAGACGATTACGCGTGTCGTCTCATCTGTAAGTTTTAAATTCATGACTCCTGCCCTCCCTTCATGATGTCGCGGATCATCTTGGCACGTACCGTGGACTTATCCTTGGGACGTGTGATCTTGGATCCTGCATCCTGATAGTTACGTCTTACTCTCTGAGTAAGTTTATTGATTCTGTTCCAATTTACATCAGCATCTGATGTATCTACGTAGTCCTGACCCAAGCGGAGCCAGTTAACGAGTGTCAGTGCCTCAGCAACTTCGATCCTTCTGCAGTAGCGAAGTGTCGCATAAGCTCTGTAGTACTGATCCTCGATCAATATCTTCTTCTTAGTCCAGATATTCTTTCTGCATGTATTTTCAAGCTTGATGATATCTGTCTGGATCTTCTGTGCACCTTCCAGGATCTCTTCCTCGGTGACACCTAATGTTGCAAGGTTCGCGAGCACATAGATTCCGCTCTCGCGAAGACCGTCGCTGTGAGTCATCGGGATAAGCTGCCAGTCGTACTTCTCTGCTCTTCTGGAGAGAACCTGAACTGCGCCTTCCGTCTTCTCGATACCCGGAAGTGCAAGTGTCATTAAGATCTGCATTCCTGTACCTACGGACTTGATCTGTGATGTTAAGAATCCGAACTTATCCGTATAAGCGATATCCATGGTCTGCTCGAACTTAACAGCGAGATCGTCAGCTCTCTTATATGCTGTAGCAATGTCAGTTCCCGGAACCATAGATACGATACTGATGTGATCCGTGGAATTAATGATTACGCCCAAGCCTTCGGTCTTGCTTAACAGGAAACCTGTCTTGCTGTCCTTCGCATTAAGGAATGAATAACCTGAGTAGAACTGATTAAAAAGATCAGCCTTCGCAGTATCATCGAGCTCGTCTGTTCTTACAAAATTAAGACCCAGCGTGCCTGCTGCCTGTCTTACCATTCCGAACACATTCTCCCTGTCTGCATCACTCATCTTGGGAGGGAACGGGAGGCCCTTGATATTACGGTTAATGATTACCTTAGTAGAGAGAACTGTTTCTTTGTTTTTGCCTTCATTCTCATACCACATATCAGTTGTCCCCCTTCCTTGACTTAAGTTCATCGCGAAGCTTAACGGCGAGCTCATAATCCTCTGCCGCAGCTGCCTGCTTCATGCCCTCTTCGAGCGTGTCGTCAGGTACAGTTCCGAGGTCTGCTTTCTTAAGCTTTTCGAGGAGGTCTTTCTCTTCCTTCTTAGCCTCGGGCTTTGCCTCAGAAGCCTCAGGTGCCAAAGTTTCCTTAGCAGCCTTCGAAGGCTTTTCCTCAGAACTTACGTCAGGCTCAGCCTCAAGCTTGATGTCTGCAGAAGCACCGGGCTTTCTTCCCATGTACTCGCTGCTTCCCTGACGCTTCAGGATATTCTTCAGAATGCTCTCGTTAAATGTGTTGTAGCACTCGATGCATCCGAGCTCGCCGCTCGTCTCGATATCCCTCAATGAAGTTCCGCATCTGGGGCATCTTATCTTCGCATTAGCAAAGTCGAGATCGCTTCCTAATGAGAACACTCCCGGCAGCTCCCCGAGTGACGGAAAAGCCTGATCTAATATCGAACTTGTTCTTCTGAACATATCATCTAACTTAAGATCTCTCGCGCAATTCTCACACAAGAGCACGCCGTTAACTCTGGCGTATGAGTTTCCAATCTGTGCACCGCACTTAGAACACCTCATTCCTCTTCTCCTTTCAACTTATAAACAAGCCCGCAAGTGCATTTCTGAATATGTCCGCACGCACCTGGGATCTGATGTCTGAATCCACTTTGGCAAGTGATCTGTCTGATACCGCCGCCATGATCGCCGTTGCTTCTCTTTGCTTAATGGCCCCCACTTCGACCGCATTCGCGAGGAAGATCTTCGCTTCCTGCTGAGTCATGCTGTCACCCGTCGACTGAATGATAGATCTTATGTAGTCTTCAGCTCCGACCGGCTTGATCTGGGTTATGGTTATCTGACCGCCGCCACCTCGTCTGCTCTCGACGATATATCCGCTGCCCGTAGAGAAACGGGTTGAGAGGACATATGTGACCTGAGACGGAACGCAGTTGGCCCGTTCGGCAAGCATGCTTCTGCTTATGGTCGCGCTGCCGTTATTTTCTTCAATTAGCTGCTTGATCATGGCTTCGATTACATCTACAAGCCTAGCCATCTGTACGCCCTCCTTTTGACTTTGACTTTCTTTGACAATATGATTATCACTCTTGTCAGAATCAATGTCAATATGAATTTTGACTTTTTTTGACATTTCTTTTGGAAGGCGCCGTCAGGCCAATAAAAAACCCGACCTCACGGCCGGGCTGATTGATTACTTGTGATAGAGTTTCTTGGTCGCGTACACAGGTTCGCAGGTAATGTTTATACCTAACTTTCTGAACACATTCTCATCAACACTTGAGAGCATCGTCGTCGAATGAGCGTCCGCATTCTTAAGATTGCTGAGCTGCTCAAGAGCAAGTTCCGCAACCGGGTTTGTAGTAGCGGAGATGGACAAAGCGATCAATGTCTCATCCGTATGAAGTCTCGGATTGTGGTTACCCATATGGTCGATCTTCAAAGCCTGGATAGGCTCGATTACATTGGGTGAGATT
>CAMJGB010000068.1 GCA_946405115.1 uncultured Clostridia bacterium
TCTTAGTAAGAATCTTTGTAAATCGTTCTTCGTCTGTAGTGCTAATATACAGATCCTGTTGTGCCCAAATCGAATGAAGATTGTCTTTATAACACTTATCAAACAAACTGTGGATATGATCATTCTTACGTACAAGCGAATACATAATGTACTGATTCTTCGCGAAGTCTCTGAAGAACCTGTCCCAATCAGGAAGATTATTACTCTTACTGGAATTGAGCGAAGAATCCATAGGCAAAAGATTCCATAACTCATCGTTCATAACAAACGACCAAGGAACAAAATGATCCATATCATAATCATTAGGATTAATAGGACTTCTTGTATAGATATCTCTTATATCAGAACAGCTTAAAACTCCATCCCATAGAGCACGTACCTTACCTAATTTACGTTCGTTATCACCAGGCTTCAGTTTATATACCAACCCCGGCACTTCAGGATTATTATTCTGTAACCACTTAACCTTCTCATACTGAATCCAACCAAGTATCTCAACTGTGTTGTCATTGATCATTTTTATCCAATCAGGATTAAAGATTATTCTACGATTAAGAGAACTTCCTGTTCCGAACGTATAAGGCAATCTTGTTGAGGTCTGATCAAAGGTACTAATCAGATTAATTAAATCAGTCTTTCTGTTCCAATTTACACGCACATTGTGATTATCAAAGAACCCGGCGAACACTCTATACGGGACCTCGTTGATCAACTGAACCTTAACTCGGTTCATGTCCTTACTGTGTTCCGATATAGCTGACTTAATATCGCTTTTTGATGAGGTGTTTTCAAGATTACTTAATTCTTTAAGACGGATAACAGATCGTTCGAGACCGTCAACAACGTCTCCTCGAACATATCCACTTAAATGTATGTGATATTCAACGACGGAATACCATGCATTAGCTATCATCTCATCAATAACATCACCGATTGTTGTCTCGGTGATGTTAGCATTGATAAGACTTACTATCGCCTCAAGCCAATAGAACTTATAACATGTAGACGGATCTTTTAGCATCTTGGTAAAACTGTCTATCTCAAGTAGACTGTAATACTTATTATCATGTGCTAATAGAAAGTCGGCTTGAGTCATTGTTAGGACATCCTTCTCTACACAACAGATACATGTTGATTATACAATCAAGATATGAACAATCTGTTATCTCAAGAGCAATTCTGTCCTCCCCTCAAATCGCATTCCAGATAAACAAGAAAGCGAACACACATCCCCAGGAGTTCTTTGTGGACTTTCTGACCATGAGCATGCCGTAGAGTGCGATGAATGTTGTTACGAAGTCGATCATGCCCAATGTGTCGAAGTGGATGGGGTGAAAGAGGATACCCATTATTGTGCAGACGAGGGCGCCCCAGTCGAACCACTTGCTCTTTACGGGATATCTTCTTGTGATGAATTCTGCGATTACTGCGTAGTTGAAGCCTTCGAAGAAGCCCCATACTACTGCAATGATCAATGTTCCTACGATAGTTGTGAGGATGCCTGCCTTGTGAAGGTCAGGAGTTACCATGACACTGAAGGGCTCGTAGCCTTCGAACTGACCGGAGAGAACGATATATGCGATGTAAGGAACGAAACATGCAACTGTTCCAAGTACTGCCTTAACGGAGTTCTCTTTCTTCAAGCCGAAGCTTGTGAAGGACAGCTTACGCATGATGCATACAACTGTGATTCCGAGACCTGCGATTCCATATTCGAGAGCGGCTGATGCGAATAATCTCGGCCATACTGATATGCTGCTGTCATCACAGAAATCCATTATCGGGCCGCCGAAGGCACCGTACAAGCAGAACACTGCCATTGATATGAGTGCGATTATCCACAGATTTACATCAAGCTTCTTCTGCTCAGCTGTTAATGTTCTCTTTGTTCTAGTCATTTGGTAACACCTCTTTGCTTTTGATGGCATTACCTTAACAGTTCAGGAAAGTGCTCGTAGCCAAATCTGTACAAGTTGCAATTTCATATGTACAAGTTGCAATTCGCCATCTCCGAATTGATCAAATCCTCGTTCTCTGCCATGGCCTGAAGCGTCATTGTAAGAAGCTTATCGAGCTCCCAGCCAAGCTGCTGTGCGCCCCTCTCTATTACCTCTCTTGAGCAGCCTGCAGCAAAGCCCTTGCTCTTATACTTCTTCTTAAGGGATTTAAGTTCCATGTCCTTGGTGCTTTTCGACGGTCTCATAAGAGCTGCAGCCCAGATAAGACCCGTGAGCTCATCCGCAGCAAAGAGCACCTTCTCCATCTCGTGTATGGGCTCTACATCTATCGTAGTGCCGCAGCCCACGGTTATGCCGTAACCATGTGAGCAAACTGCATGGATGATGTCATCGCCGACGCCACCGTCCTTAAGAAGTTCCGGGGCCTTAAGACAGTGCTCTTCAGGGTAAAGTTCAAAGTCGATGTCGTGCAGAAGTCCGACGATTCCCCAGTATTCTGTTTCATTGGCATAACCTAATTCAGAGGCATACCACTTCATTACCGCCTCTACTGTCAGTGCGTGCTGAATGTGGAACGGATCCTTGTTGTATTTCTTTAAAAGCGTGAATGCTTCTTCTCTGGTAATCAAAACGACGACCCTCCGCTATGTTCTAATGATTAGCATCATTTTAAACCTAGTGGTTTGATAGGTAAAGAATCAAGTGTTCTCTTCCTTCATGGAGCTTCTGATACGGCTTAAGGACTCAGGTGTTATGCCAAGATAAGTCGCGATGTAGCGAAGCGGGATGCGCTCGGCGTACTGGGGATAGCGCTTTCTGAATGAGATGTACCTCTCGGTGGCGGTCTCGACGAGGAAGCCGTTCTCACGGTAGATCTTATATCTCATGGCGCCCTCAAGGGCTTCAATCCATATGGTCTTGAGTCTCTCGTCGCTCATGATCAGGGCCTTCATGTCCTTTACGTCGAAGAGCATGACCGTCGTGTCTTCTATGGCTTCCCAGTTGGCCGGCATCTCTTCGTAGCCGACCATGCCGGAATCGATGCACCAGCTGCCCTCGGTGGCGAAGAACTGGGTAATGTCGTTACCATCCTTATCCACATAGTAGCTTCTGACAACGCCGTTAAGGACCATACCTGCAGTCGTTGTCTTATCGCCCGCTCTCGCGAGCACCTCACCCTTGGAATAGACCTTGAAGCGTGAGAAAGACAACGCCTTTTCGATGGCTTCCTTCGGGATGCCGAGGTTGTAGCTGTTTGATATTGCTTCCAGTTGTTTAATGAAGTCTGTCTTATCCATAAGTTACCTTGTTGTCAGTATCCAGTATACGAGTGAGATGATGTTGATTCCGCCGTGTGCGATCATGGGAGCGATAAGGTGACCTGTCTTCTTATATGCCCATATCCATATTAATCCGATCACGAACGAAAGTCCAAAGTTATACCAGTCCAGAAGCGCGAACATTAAGTTAAATAAGATGAGTGCTGTCATCTCTCCCATGACGGGACCGCAGAAGATCTTGGCAAAGCCTCGGAAGAAGATCTCCTTAACGATGCCGCTTACAAGTCCCAGTGCGATGACGCCCATTATGGTGAGCCCTACCGTGGGGGAAGTATGCTCTGCTGCAAGGTCTGTCTGGAATCTGTAGAAATATGCGAATACAAGCGCTGCTATTCCCGAAAGTGCAAGTGCTACGATGCCGAAGAGGATGTCTTTTCCGAGCGTCTTCTTATTGAATATCTCATTCTTCAGGCTTATGCCGTTCTCTTTAAAAAGCAGTATCGCTGAAGGCAGCATTACCATGTTGGCGACGATGAGTATCAGATAGTAGATGTACCTGTTTGATGTCACGTAGCTTGCGACATCAAAAAAGTTCATGTCGGGCTTAACGTGTGCGAAGGCAATAAGCAGCTCGAACCCTGCCACAAATAAAGTAAGTGTCGTTGTTAATGCGAGTGCGCGCTTGGCGTTCTGTTTTGTAATATCCATTGATATCCACCTCCTTCTCGGAGAGGATATCAGTAAGCGCGCGAGCTCACATTGATGTATGTTAATTCAGAAGGTGAACATCCACGGATGTTGCTGTGTTTATCAGCTCTCGTTTACAAGCTTGCCCGTCATGTGCTCAGGGATAAGTTCCAGGCACTGCGCTCTCGGGAGTGCATTTGTAAGTTCGTGCTGGATATATGCTTCGTCGTCAGTGAACTTACGGCAGAGGTTCTCGCCGATCTTTCTTGCCATCGCTTCGTCAGTGACAAGCTTAATTCTGCCGAAGACGATTACCGAGTTGATGTTAAGCGCCCACTCGCCTTCCTTACGGAAGCCCTGGTCCATGACGCAGTAGCTTACCTTGTCGTACTTGGTGAGGGCGTCGATCTTGTGGCCTTCTTTGGCGCCGTGGAAGTAGAGCTTGCCGTCCTCTTCGTTGTACCAGTGATCAAGCGGGATACCGTACGGATAGCCGTCGTCGCCGAGCATTGAAAGAACGCCGCGCGGCTGCTCCTTAAGGATGCGGATGCATTCCTCGTCGGTTATCTGTTGCTTGAATCTGCGCATTTTTCTGAACATAGTGTTCTCCTTGTTGTCAGTTTATTCGGCCCCGCGATCAGCCCATGATCAGCCCGCGAAGCTCAGATACGAGTTTTCTATCGAGGTTCTCAATGCTTCCCCTTCGCAGTCGTCGAACCACTCAATGATGACCTCACCATCGGTGTTCGCGATGTAGTCGTTGTGGAGAGCGTTATAGTCATCCTCGCTTATCATATTGTTGTCTCCGTCATAATAAGTCACCAGACTGCCGGCATCTTCCGCAAGCTCAGTGCAAACGAAGTCGAAATATATCCTGTCATCCTTAATCGACAGGTAGCCGTAATGGTTATAAACGCAGGCAACGCCGTAGCTTATGCAATCGCATAAGAGATATCTGTATACACCGTCTTCTTCGTAATAGGCCGTCGGTCGGTTTAATGAGAATTCGGGATAGTGCGCGGTTCTGTAATCGGAATCAGGTTCTTCTAAGTCTGACTCGAGTTCTGTAATGCCGCCGTCTTCTGTGACCTCGTAGATCCAGAGCTGAGTATTGGGGCCGTTGTTGTATTCTGTTCTTTTTATGACTTCCAGGTAGCCATCGTGATCAAGATCCGTGATTGCATAAAAGCAATACCAGCTAGGTCCGACATTGTCTGCGTCTTGTAAGCGCCAAGTGTCGGCGTTGTCGTAGATTGTCTGGAGTTGTTGGTCGTAGGTGGATTCTGAGTCAGAAACCGCTTCTTGAGTCTCTGAGTTTTCCGGAGCCCCTGTCTCCTGTGTCTCGGCGGCACAACCCACGAGTACAAATAGGCATAGTAGAAGGCTTAATAGTTTATATTTCATGATTTATCCCTGGTATTCAATAATCGTTCAGGGGTGCTAGACCCCTAAAAGTTATTTTATCATTTAAGCATTTGTACTTGAAGTGATTCGGGGTTTGGAGCGAATCGGAGCAAAGTCACTACCCTAAGTAACTACCTAAAGTGGCGTTTCAGGGGCTTATAGGTAGTCATTTTTGTTAGACAAATAAAAAACCGAAGGCTCTCACCTTCGATTTATAGGGTTCAATCAATATATTTAACGCCTAGAGACTTCAATTTATCTCTCATCTTCTGGATCTTTGCATCGGGGAATCTGCTGCCTATGCAGTTTTGCAGTATCACAACATTCACACCGGTCTTTACTGCACCTTGGGCCGTGGCACCGACGCAGCCACATTCGTCTATTCCGCACAAAATGACTTCTGAATAATCCTGATATTCCATATGCTGACTAAACGCCTTTGATGTATACGCATCAGAGCGGTTCTTCTTAAAGCAGACATCTGATACCTGATCCAGTTCTCCATACATCTCAGCGCCTTCTGTCCCCTTTATTGAGAAACCGACAAACGACAGGATCTTCGGCTGTATATGTTTGATGTAGATGATATCGTAACCTTTATCCTTATAGGTTCGAATGGCTTCATTAACATTACCTATGAGAGTCTTCGTATCATAAGTGAACATCGCTTTACGCTTATCCCACAGATAATCATTCTGCAAATCAATTACTAACAGTGCTTTTTTCTCTGACATTTCCCTTATCCCTTTTCCATTGATAATACTATTATTGATAATAACTCATAAACAATGATAAACGGCGAATAAAAACGCTGCTCATTTGACTAACATTGTATGCGGGGTTAAAATTCTTACATAAAGAGGAGCTATCAAATAGACGGTTGACCTCAGAATAACAATTTAATAACCGCTTTTACCTTGGTCAGTTGGGCGGTTATTTATTTGCATTTCTGCAAAGAGCAATAATAGAGACTATTAACATGCCGATTGTCAGAATGACGCTCAACATTTCGTAATCATTCATGCCGTACCTCCTGAGAACCTATCTTCTAGGAGGCTCCCAATGAAGACTCAGAAGATATGGTGGAGGTCAACCGCCTACCGTTATGGTAGCTCCTCAGACCATCAGTATATCAGATATAAATCCGAGTACTTTTACAATGTCGTTATATCCCAAAATTAATCGGTTAAGAGCGGATTAACAGAACAACTGAGATGAGGATTTACAGTTATATAAATATCCAAAATCGACAAAAATATATAAACGCCAGGACCGACCTTACTTCAGAGATCAATCCTCTGCGACAAAGACCAATTCATCGTCAACAAATTCCACGGTTCCCATTGTGGATTGGTCCGGATATATTAACTCCTCGACGGTAACTCTTCCGTCTTCAAACGACTCGATCGTATAGCTGTGATCCATCTCACCCAGAGTATAGAAAGTCTCGTTGGCTACATCGTAGAGGACGATGGTAACGACTACATATCCGCTGCCGTGTTGAATATCCGTCATTATGTCATCGTAACCGTCACCGGTGAAGTCGTAGATAATATTCTGATCCGGATATTCATCAGAATCCCCACGGAAAGCTACAGGGAAACTTCCGACATACTCATCCAGATCGTTTATCGCCTGCACCATATCAATGGTTGATTCAGCAGCAGACTCGGATGATTCCGCCGGTGCGCCGGAGCAAGAAGCAAATGATAACAATACAGTTGAAGCAATAACCGCTGTGATTATTTCTTTTCTCATAATTAATACCATCCCTCTTAATAAACTTAGTCCAAAACCCAGTGATGACCACAAAATTCGCATCTAATGCGACCGCCGCTCCATTCGTTTTCAAGACTAATTTCGCAGCCGCAGTCAGGACATTTCACAACAGGTACACCATTTGAATAATTAACTCCACCCGTAACCTTCTCAAGATCATCAAGATTAAGATTCTCTTTATCCATAGCAGAAGTCCTCCTTTAATATGGTATCAGCTTTAAGATTAATCCTTGCCCCTTGAGAACAGGCGTGAGAACCAAGTTTTTCGAGGGAGATAGTACCGCGGATCAAGGCGCGCGGGGTTCCTGGGATCAACGTGTATGCTTTCCATAAGCTCGCGGAAGTTAAAGTTCGACCTGACGTCCTCATCAGGATAGTGATGCTCTCCCATGCCGACACCGATACGGTCTTCGTTCACGAGCATCTGAATCGCATCCTTGATCGCCGGTTTGTCAGTCAGGCAGCGCATGTAATGTTTGTTCGGCATGCCGAATCTGTCTGAGATCTCTTCATCGACGGCATTGATATCAGTAATGAGGAATATATACCAGCGCGACTCCTTCTTATCACCAATGAACGGCGGCTTACTCATCTCGTCTTCGATGTATTCCCTGATGTTGGCGTATTTCTCCATACCCAGGAATCCGTCAGCCCAGCAGCGTTGGCAGCCGCCCTTGCGAACAGCCATGTCATGCTGGTTATAGTATTCCTTGTCGTGCAAGACATAGGCCCAAGAGTGGATCGGCTCATAGTCCAAGGCAGCCTTGATGAACGCCTCGGAATCGTCTCCACGGTCGCCGTCTATGAAGTTAAAGATGTAGCACTTCTCTTTGCCTTTGATCATAGAGAGTCGTCCTTTACCACGAGGTTCACGATGCTGACAATAATAAGAATTATCTCCGCCGCGACTACCCAATAAATCCCCGAAGTCTGCGTCATCGCGACTTCGCTTACACCTGAGTAATTAGAGATCTGTGCGATCAAGCTGTCACTGTTATTAAAAGCCGTCTGCGCATAATTTTGCTTATCGCAGAATAGGAAGATCGCGGCGCCGTCTCTTACCACCGTTTCTTTAAAGAGCGGAATGAACATGGATGCGACCACAAAGACCATGCCCAAATAGAATGCCAGATCAGCAAAAAATCTTCTCATGCCGGAAGCCCCCATAATCTACCTGTTATACAAAAAACGCTGCTGTTTGGGCGTCTTCCCCTTCCATTCCTTATACGCCTTTATAAAGTGGCTGCTGTCGAAGAACCCGGTCTGCGATGCGATATACGATATGTCGTAATTCGTGTGCATCAGAAGCTCATCAGCTTTGTTCAAACGAATGTAGTTGATGTATTCCTTGCACGAGCGACCGTAGTTATCCCGGAACAACCTTGCAAAATGAGAATAACTCAAATGGCACTTCTCTGCCAACTCCGCGATCTCGAGTTTCTCCGAAGAATGCATGTCGATGTACTCCAGAATGTGGTAGAAGGACAGCGACACGTCACTTTGCTTGCTGTCTTTATCAGGCAAAGTCTTGCCGCACATGCGGGCGATGTAAATCAAGATTCCGAAGATATCCGACTGCATCTTAAAGATATGAAGCAGGTCGCGGGAATTATACTCACTAACACAGGAAATAACGGCCCCCGATATTTCCGTAGCATTTTTCACGATCAGGCAGTAATCCTGATCCGAGCCCCTGGTAACAAAATAATCGTACATCTTCTGCACATAGGCCTCGGGGATGTTGATCGTGTGGATATCGAACTTGATGGTCGCATAATCGACGGACTCGCCGGCATCGTCGTCAGCACGGGTAATCTCATGAAGCTGCAGCGGATAGATATAGCAAATATCGCCCTTCTCAAGCACGAAACTATAGTCGTTGCATATAAGCTTGATCCGCCCGCTTTTGATATACAAGATCTCAGAGTAATAATGCCAGTGCTTCGGCGAGTTCACTGACGAGGTATAGAAGACATCGTACGGTGTGTCCTGACGGTCGATATTTTCAAACAGTTTCATGGCAATGATAGATTTTTACAATTTTCTGCACCATTCTTAATACATTTATAACACGAGATTAT
>CAMJGB010000069.1 GCA_946405115.1 uncultured Clostridia bacterium
TACAAGGGACACCCCGAGAAGAACGAGATCATCACGGCCAACATGAGCTTCCACGGAAGAACAATGGCAACTATCGCAGCAACAGGCCAGGAGAAATTCAGAATTCCGTTCGCACCCAACGTTCCGGGATTTAAGTATGTTGATTACAACGACTTCGAAGCGATCGAGCATGCAGTTGACGATAAGACATGCGCCATCATGCTCGAGCTCGTTCAGGGCGAGAGCGGAGTTCACCCCGCTGACATCAACTACATCAAGCAGATAAAGAAGCTCTGCGTCGAGCGCGGAATCCTTCTCATCGTCGACGAGGTTCAGACAGGTATCGGAAGAACGGGAAGACTTTTCTGCTACGAGAACTACGACATTAAGCCTGACATCATGACTCTCGCGAAAGGCCTTGCTGGCGGCGTACCGATTGGAGCTATGCTTTGCACGGACGAAGTAGCTACCGGCATGAAGCCCGGCGACCACGGTTCCACTTTCGGCGGCAACCCTCTCGCATGTGCTGCAGGAAACGTAGTTATAGACAAGCTTACAGGCACAGACCTTCTTGCTAACGTAAACTCCGTAAGTGCGTTCCTTTTCGAGAAGCTTAATGAGCTAAAAGCAAAGTACGGCAAGATCGTTGACGTAAGAGGCAAGGGTCTTCTCATCGGAATCGAGTTCGACGAGTCGATACAAGCAGCAGGCATGAAGACGCGCCTTATGCAGGAAGGTTACCTCGTAAGTGCGATCGGAACCTCAACAATAAGAATCGCACCCCCGCTCATCATCACTCAGCGTGAGGCAGCGATGTTCGTAACAGCATTAGGCAAGATCTTAAAGGGAAGCAGAAAGGATAAGTAATATGAAGCATTTTATTGATCTTCACGAAGACGTAGGAATCGAAGAACTTAATTATCTTCTTGATATAGCAGCAGACATGAAGGCTAAGACGAAGGCCGGCATCGAGCACCACTACCTTAAGGGCAAGTCTCTCGCCATGATCTTCACAAAGTCTTCCACAAGAACAAGAGTATCCTTTGAAGTCGGTATGTATCAGCTCGGCGGACAGGCATTGTTCCTTAGCAACAACGACATCCAGATCGGCAGAGGCGAGACTATCCACGATACTGCTAACGTTCTTTCCGGTATGGTGGACGGAATCATGATCAGAACTTTCGCTCACCAGGATGTAGTAGATCTTGCAAAGTACGGTTCCATCCCGGTAATCAACGGTCTTACAGACGACCAGCATCCTACACAGATGATCGCAGACCTTCTTACGATCAAGGAAGTTAAGGGTGAGCTCAAGGGCTTGAAGCTCGCTTACATCGGCGACGGCAACAACGTTGCAAACTCCCTCCTCCAGGCTTGCGCCAAGGCAGGAATGGATGTTGCTATCGCATCTCCTAAGGATTACACATGCCCTGACAAGTATGTTCAGCAGGCACTTGCAGATGCTAAGATCACAGGCTCCAAGGTTCTCATGACAGAGGATCCTTACGAGGCTGCAAAGGACGCTGACGTTCTCTATGCAGATACATGGACATCCATGGGTCAGGAAGACGAGAAGGCTAAGAGAGTTGAGATCTTCAAGAACTACCAGATCAACAACGAACTGTTCAGCGTCGCTAACAAGGATGCCATCTTCCTCCACTGCCTCCCCGCTTACAGAGGCTATGAGGTAACAGAGGACATCATCGACGGACCCAGAAGCTATGTCTTCCAGGAAGCCGAGAACAGACTCCACGCTCACAAGGCTATCCTTGTTAACTGCTTCCTCAATTCTTAATCAGGAAACAATCATCAGATGGAAATAAACAACGAAGAGATAATCATCAGAGAAGCGCTCCCTGAAGAAGCGAAGAAGATCAGGGACCTCATCCGCGATGCTATGGAAACCTACAGGATGAACTCCGGAATCAACACGGACGTGCTCGAGTCTTTGACAGAGAGCACGGAGTCCGTTAAGGAGAGAATCAGAAGGCACCACTGCCTTGTTGCCATGAACGGCGACACTCCGGTAGGCACAATTACCATCAGCTACTGCGACAACCCCATGAAGTACAGCTTCTCCTCTCAGACAGCAAGAACCCTGCGCGAGTACAGGGACTGCGCTTACATATCGCGTTTTGCCGTGAATGAGCAGTACAGGGATACAGGCCTCGGCGTAACGCTCATGAACGAAGCTTTGAGAATGCCGATCTCAACAAGATCCGGTCTCGTGCTACTTCACACGGCGATCTCCAATGTAAAGATGAGAGATTTTTATATCAACAGGGGGTACGTTGTCCTCGACAGCGAAGACTCAAGAGGATACGAGCGAGGATTGTTCGCTTATATGTCAGATCAGAACGGAGGGGATAATCTGACAGCCTGATGTGCGGATATCGGCACCTAATGCCTTAACGGCATCATCAAGCTCTTTCTCATCCTCGTAAATACCAAATACACAACTTCCGGAACCGGTCATTGCCGTAAAGCAAGCACCGGTTTCTTTTATTGCTTCAATTACTGTCTGCACTACGGGAGCAAGCTTTACTGCGGGTGCCTGAAGATCATTGATGAGATCCTTTGAAGCTTCCTTAATGCGCTCGACGGGACTTAGCTTCTCGTTACCGAACACTTCTCCCATGCGCGCCTTATATGCTTCCTCATCGAAAAGCTCGTGCATCTCATCCGACAGGGCATAACACTCACCTGTGGACACGCCCATAGAAGGCTTCACAAGCACGATATGAGCGCCGGACAGATCCGGAAGAGGAGTAACTATCTCTCCCACTCCCTCGCAGATACAGGTGCCTCCTGTGAGGAAGAACGGCACATCGGCACCAAGTTTGCTGCTGATCGTTGTCATCTCATCCGTATCGAAGGGATAATCGAAGTACTGCTGGAGTATCTGAAGCACTGCTGCCGCATCGGAACTTCCGCCGCCGAGTCCCGCCTGAGACGGAACATTCTTTGTCTCCTTAATGAACGTATAAGGGAAATGCGGCACAGGCTTAGCCTCGCTTCTTAACTTATCGGTAAGAGCATCGTAGAAAGCCTTGGCAGCCTTATAGCCCAGGTCCTTCTCCTTAGGGATATCCACGCCCGACTCGATATCGATGTTAAAGTCGCGCTCATCATCCAACTCCACAAGGATGTCATCGCCGATACC
This sequence comes from uncultured Clostridia bacterium, assembly GCA_946405115.1. Classification (GTDB taxonomy): domain Bacteria; phylum Bacillota; class Clostridia; order Saccharofermentanales; family Saccharofermentanaceae; genus Saccharofermentans. Next base: position 3,143 of record CAMJGB010000069.1, read on the forward strand.
AACCTCCTGCATGAGCATGTAGAGACGGTGATAACCGTTATCGTACTTACCGCATACTCTTAAGAAGAGGTTGATCTTGGCAAATGCCGTTGTGTCGTAAGATTTCTTCATGCTATTACAATGCTTACTCTAATTCGAAAGCACCGGTATAAAGCTGGTAGTATGTACCCTTCTTCGCAATGAGGTCGTCATGAGTACCGCGCTCTATGATCTTACCGTGGTCAAGAACCATGATCACATCAGAATTCATTACCGTGGAAAGTCTGTGTGCGATTACGAATACGGTTCTGCCCTCCATGAGCTTATCCATGCCCTTCTGAACGATGGACTCGGTTCTTGTATCGATGGAAGACGTGGCCTCATCGAGGATCATTACCGGCGGATCTGCCACTGCTGCTCTTGCGATAGCGAGGAGCTGGCGCTGACCCTGCGAAAGGTTTGTTCCGTTATTTGTAAGAAGTGTGTTGTATCCGTCAGGAAGTCTCGTGATGAAGTCATCAGCACCGGAAAGCTTAGCTGCTTCCTTACACTCTTCGTCAGTTGCACTCAAGCGGCCGTATCTGATGTTCTCCATAACCGTACCCGTAAAGAGGTTGGTCTCCTGAAGAACAAGACCTAAGGACTTTCTCAAGTCTCTCTTCTTGATCTTATTTACGTTGATGCCGTCATATCTGATCTTACCGTCTGCGATGTCGTAGAAACGGTTGATGAGATTTGTGATCGTAGTCTTACCTGCACCCGTAGCACCTACGAAAGCGACCTTCTGTCCGGGCTTAGCGAATACGCTTACGTCGTGGAGGACATCGTGACCCTTTTCGTAAGCGAAGTCGACATCGACCATCTCAACGTCACCTTCAAGGAGCTTATAGGTGATAGTACCGTCAGCCTGGTGAGGATGCTTCCATGCCCAGTGACCTGTACGCTCTTCAGACTCTACAATAGTTCCGTCGTCTTCAATCTTGCAGTTAACGAGGGAAACGTACCCGTCGTCAGTCTCAGGCTTCTCGTCGATGAGAGAAAGAACTCTCTGAGCACCTGCACCGGCCATTACGACTGCGTTAACCTGCATTGTGAGCTGGTTGAAGTTACCCGTGAACTGTCTTGAAGCATTAAGGAAAGGTACGAGTACATCGATATCGAAAGGCTTGCCGGATATTGAGAAATTCTTCGTTCCTACAAAGATGAATATACCGCCTACGATAGCAAGCACTACGTAGATGATGTTTCCCAAGTTGTTGATAATAGGAGCAAGAACGTTAGCATACGCATTAGCTCTCCATGAATCCTCGTAAAGACCGTCGTTGATCTTCTTGAATTCATCAATGGACTTCTGCTCATGGTTAAATACCTTAACTACCTTCTGGCCTGTGATCATCTCCTGAACATAGCCTTCAGTATCACCTACGGCCTTCTGCTGTCTTACGAAGAACTTAGCAGAACCGCCGCCGACGAAAGCCGTGCAGATGAACATGACTATAAGACCACCGATAAGAACAAGCGTAAGCCATACACTTAAATAGAGCATAATGACGAATACACCTGCTACGATCGTTCCGCATCTGATCAATGCGGGGAAAGCCTGTGATACGAGCTGTCTTAATGTATCGATATCATTTGTGTAATGAGACATGATATCGCCGTGCTTATGTGTATCAAAGTACTTGACGGGAAGACGCTGCATTCCGCCGAACATGTCCTTCCTCATCTTGTCGAGGTAGCCCTGTGTCATGAATGCCATGATCTGCGTCTCGAATACTGAGAGCAGGAAAGCAACTGCATAAAGAATGATGAGGATAGTTATGTACTTCATAAGCTCGGGGCGGGCAGCAGCCCAGTCACCTGAGTCTACCCACTCCTCAATAATTGAAATAACCTTACCTAACATAAGGTTAGGAACAGTCTGAACTACTGCAGCAAAAAGGATACAGAATACTGCAACCAGTCCCATTCCCGGATAGTATCCGAAGAACATCTTCAAAGCTCTCTTGAGCCCGCCGAAGCCCTGGTTATAACCGTCTTTACCTGCGCCTAATCCGGCGCCCTGTCCACCATGCGGAGGCATTACTCTTCCCCTCCTTTCGTCTGCTGTTCATAGATCTCGTAATAGATATCGGATGTCTTGAGGAGCTCATCGTGAGTTCCCTTGGCAACGATCTTACCGCCGTCCATGATTATGATAAGGTCGGAATCCATAACGGATGCGACACGCTGTGCAATGATAATCTTTGTTGTCTCAGGAATGTACTCCTTAAAGCCCTTCCTGATGAGAGCATCCGTCTTCATGTCGACAGCTGAAGTAGAGTCGTCGAGAATAAGGATCTTAGGTGTCTTAAGAAGAGCTCTTGCGATACAAAGTCTCTGCTTCTGTCCGCCGGAGACGTTTGTTCCGCCCTGCTCGATGAATGTATCGTAGCCCTTGTCGAAAGTCTCGATGAAGTCGTGAGCCTGAGCGATCTTGCAGGCCTCGATGATCTGCTCGTCAGTAGCGTTCTCGTTGCCCCATCTCAGGTTATCCTTGATTGTTCCTGAGAAGAGAACGTTCTTCTGAAGAACAACGGATACGGCATCTCTTAAAGTCTCGATATCATAATCTCTTACATCGACACCGCCGACCTTAACGGAACCCTCGGTAACATCGTAAAGTCTCGAGATAAGCTGTACCAATGTAGACTTAGATGAACCCGTTCCTCCGAGAACACCTACCGTCATACCGGAATCGATATGAAGATCGATATCAAACAACGCCTCTCTCTCGGCATGCTTTGAATACTTGAAGTGAACATCCTCAAAATCAATGGAACCGTCAGCTACGGTCATGACAGGATTCTCAGGGTTTGCAATGGAAGGTGTATCCTCAAGAACCTCTGCAAGTCTTCTTACGGACTCGAGAGACATGGTAAGCATAACGTAGATCATTGAGATCATCATGAGTGACATCAATACCTGAACACCGTAAGTGATCATGGCGGATATCTGACCTACACCTACTGTTGTGCCTCGGCTTGTAATTACGAGCTTTGATCCTACGAGAAGGATGAAGATCATGTTGAAGTACATGCAAAACTGCATCAAAGGCGCATTCAAAGCAACGATTCGCTCAGCCTTGGTGAAGTCCTTCATGATATCTTCGGAAGCCTCGGAGAACTTTCTTGTCTCGTAGTCTTCTCTTGCGAATCCCTTTACGACACGCATGGCGCGTACATTCTCTTCAACGGATTCGTTAAGCTTGTCGTACTTTCTGAATACTGATACGAAAGCAGGCATAGCCTTCTTCGCGATCATGATAAGTCCGAATGCGAGTACAGGGATTACAACTGCAAATGTAAGCGCGAGTCTTCCTCCCATGATAGATGCCATGACAACTGCGAAGATGAGCATCAAAGGCGCTCTTACAGAGATTCTGATAAGCATCATGTAAGCATTCTGAACATTCGTGATGTCAGTCGTTGTTCTTGTTACGAGTGATGACGTGGAGAACTTATCTATGTTGGCAAATGAGAACGACTGTATCTTATTGAATACGTCGAATCTTACGTTTCTCGCAAGTCCTGCAGAAGCCTTCGCACTGAATGTACCTGCATAAATGCCACACAGCAATGAAGCGAGAGCTGCTGCAACCATCCACATACCCTTCTGAACGATCTCTTCAACACCCGCTCCTTCCTGAATGCGGTTAACGAGATTCGCTGTTATGTAGGGTATCAATACCTCGAGAAATACTTCGCCTATGATAAAGATAAGCGTGTAGATTGTAGGTTTCTTATTATCCCTTAATGATTTTAAAACTGTTTTTACTGGTCCCATAACACCGTATTTTAACACGATATTCTAGATTATGACATATGGTAAATTCGGCAGTACCGGATCGAAGAATTGGGTGATGATCCGATATTGGAAATGGCACAGCTCTGAACGCCGTTAGGCCAGGAAGAAGAACAGTGCCAAACCCATCCGTTGCCCGCATATATGCCCATATGGACAGAGTGAGGAGCATCGACGGCATCCGTATACCAGATGATGATGTCACCGGGCTTATAGCCTCTGTTGTTAAGCATAGTCTCGATCTGCTGCTGCGTATAATCCCCTACATGCCATGTAAGCATTGAGTTGCCGGAGAATCCCAAAGCATCGAGATAGTAGTGCCACTGGAATGTGTTCATCGCATAAGCAGTTGATATGCCGTATCTGTCCGTGTAGATCGGACGGGTAGGATCGCCGTTCGTATAGTAGACTCCTTCCACAAGAGGCGGGCATCTGGTCTCTCCCGCACCCCAATCACCCATATAAGTCATTGAGGATGTGTAAAGAGTGCTGTCATATACGTTGCCGTATTCCATCGTCTGCGTACCGAAAGCCCTCTTATAGATAGCCGTAACCCAGCCGGAGCAGTCCATTCCGCCGCCTAATCTCATGGATTTGCCGCCGAAAGTATAGTGAAGAGCATCAGGAGACCCCGAATTCTCAAGCCAAAGGAAATACTCGCACTGGCTCATGATGGACTGAATGACAGCCGCATCATCTATGGGCTGACCGTAGCGAAGTCTAATAAGATTAAATCCTGTGGAATACGGACCCCAGAAGGAAGTTACATTTGGAACATTAAGATGCGGTCCGGGCTCAATGCCTGCTGCCTCACATCTTGCGATAAACTCCTGTGAATCTGCGAACCCTTCGAAAAGCTCATCAGGGCCCTGTCCTGATCTTAAAAGATCAGACCAGTAAGCAAGTCCGTCAGGATCGCCCCAGCGTCCTAAGAATACATTGTAATAACGGTTTACTGCCTCTTCCTCAGTCAGGACGGGAAGATCTCTAATAAACTCCTGTGAGAAGAAAAATCCGTATGCCGCCTGCTTGCCGGTAATCTCACCGGAAGCCAATCTGCTGCACCAATAGGCAAGGCCGTCCTGCTCGGGTTCTCTTCCGAGGCAGCCCTGGTAAAGACCTCTTACGAACAACTCAATCTCATAGCTCCACGACATCTCACCGTCTGCATATACCAATGTGCTTTCATAACCTTTAAACGCAGGCGAAGAACAGGGGCTTGTGATAATAGTGCCGATTACTGATAACGATAATACTAATGATAAGAATTTCTTTCCCAACATGGGTTTATTCTATCACGGTCGATTTTTGACATCAAAAAAGGCCGCCTCACTCGGTAAGACGGCCCTTTCATTTCCTGGTGACCCGTACGAGAGTTGAACTCGTCACTCCGCCGTGAAAGGGCGACGTCTTAGCCGATTGACCAACGGGCCTTAGAAAATGGTAGCGGCAGTGGGATTCGAACCTACGACCTGCCGGGTATGAACCGGACGCTCTGGCCAACTGAGCTATGCCGCCATAAATTGCTTGAAAATTATATAAGCTATACTTCTTAAAGTCAATAGCAAAGATAAGAAAAGGGGTGTTCATTACGAACACCCCTTCTTTAAGCTTAGATCGAAGTAATAAATTACTTGAGCTCGAGCTCAGCACCGCAATCAGCGAGCTTCTTCATGAGGTCATCAGCCTCATCCTTGGATACGTTCTCCTTAAGAGCAACAGGTGCCTTCTCAACGAGCTCCTTAGCATCCTTAAGTCCGAGACCCATAGCATCCTTAACAGCCTTGATAACGCCCATCTTAGCGTCACCGAAGCTCTTGAGCATAACTGTGAACTCTGTCTTCTCCTCAGCGCCGCCAGCTGCTCCGCCTGCTGCAGGAGCTGCTGCAACCATAGCTGCTGCAGATACGCCAAACTCTTCTTCAATTGCCTTCTCGAGGTCGAAAAGCTCTGTTACGGAAAGAGCCTTGATCTCATCGAGGATCTTTGTGATATTCTCACTAGCCATTTTTAAATTCCTCCATTTAATGATTTAGTTTTTAAATTTCTTTACGCCTATTAGGCTTCTACAGGTGCTGCTTCTTCAGCTGCAGGTGCTTCCTCTGCGGGAGCTGCCTCTTCAGCTGCAGGAGCTTCAGCCTCTGCTGCGGGTGCCGGAGCACCGTCTTCTTCCTGCTTCTTCTCTGCTACTGCCTTAACGAGCATGGCAAGCT
>CAMJGB010000070.1 GCA_946405115.1 uncultured Clostridia bacterium
TGAACCATGAAGTTCCGCTCAAAAACTTCATAATCAGCAGCGAGAATCCGATAAACGGCACCACGATTACAAAGTGCCACAAGAATCCGCCGTATCTTTTATCAGAAATAATCTTGCCCATATATCTCTCCTTAGACCTCGCCTATGATAACACAAACAGGGGCAGGACAGAATTATAAGATTACTTCATTAACTCCCAGAAACTGATTGCACTTGCAGCTGCGACATTAAGAGAATCTACTCCGTGATACATGGGGATCATGACGCGGTAATCACATGCTGCAATTACTTCTTTAGGAAGGCCGGTTCCTTCCGTGCCCATGATGACCGCGAGTTTCTCGTTAGCACGTATCTGCTCGTTATCAACGCTGGTCGAATCTTCCGTAAGCGCCATCGCGACAGTCTTGAATCCGTAGGACTGCAACGTTCTGATGAGCGTTATCCCCTCCGACTCCTCACGCTTTGCCTGCGTCCACGGAATCTGGAACACGGTGCCCATGCTGACTCTCGCGGAACGTCTCGTAAGAGGATCTACGGAAGCATGCGTAAGCAGCACGCCGTCCATGCCGAGCGCTGCCGCACAGCGAATTATCGCACCTACGTTAGTGGGATTAACTACATCGAAAAGCACCGTCATGCGCTTCTTGTCACGGCAGAACTCTTCCACGGGAGTTTCCGTCTTTCTGCGAAGTATCATCCAAAGACCTCGCACAAGAGCATAACCCGTAAGCTTGGTCACGATATCGTGCTCTGCGGTATACACGGGAAGCGAGTCGAGAACGGTTTTGCCGCAGTGCTTTTCGATAGCTTCAAAAACAGGTCTTGCCTCTATCTCAAGGCGCCCCGTCTCTACAAGCATGGACACAGGCTCGTAGCCCGCTTCAAGCGCACGTAAGATTACGCTTGCACTCTCTGCGAGAAACACACCCACTTCGGGCTCGTACATTGTTCGTAACTGATTTTCCGTAAGGCGCGCGAAGACATCCAGCTCAGGCGCGTTAACATCGTTGATCTCTATTAAATTCATAAACCGTTTCCGCTTAGCTTTAATGCAACAAATCCCAGAAGCAAAGTAGCGAGTATAAGTCCTATCGTGATTATAACAACATTCCTACGAGTCTTTCTCTCGCTTTCCTTTATAGTGGTACCATATAAGTATTCACTATCCCCATCAACGAAGACGATATCCCTATGTACAAATTTCTCGTTAACAGGAGTCAGTCCGTGTCTTCCGAAGTACTTAAGATACTCGATGACCTCCTCATTCGTAAGCGGGGTACCGTCGAGCCATACGATCTTGTCGTGATTGAGAAAAACAATTCTGTCGGGGTCCGAGCGCAGTATGATAGTTCTTCCGTCATAATTAACCGGAATGTCGTACATTGACATACGTTGCGTCTCCCCTATAAAAAATAATTTACTTTTTGTATTCTACTACAGAATACCGGAAATAGGCAACTTAACTGTACTGGAAATGCTGATAATCTCTGGGGTTATTCCAGCTTCCGCCCCACGTCCATCCGTTAGTTGTAAAGAGAAGATAAGCGTAATCGGATTCCGTTATGACATGAGGCGTATCCGAACTTCTGTTGTAGACATAATCGGATGCATTCTCGTGCGACCAGTTAAGGCTTCCGTCCGCCTGCACACTGACGTAAGGATTCTGCTGAGGGTTGATGTCTATCGCAAGTCCGAGTGCATGCCTCGAAAGGCTGGAGCCGCCTGTTGCAGGACGATAGCAGAAGCAGCTCGTGTTGTTGTGCTCGATGGAATTCGTATCTGAATCAGTGCCGTTACCAACCCAGTAAGTCTCGATAAGATACATGGAATATATCTGGTATCTAGTCGCACACATCGACTGGAAGATATCGCATACCTGAGTTGCTACCGAAGCATTAACGATCATCTCGCCTACCTGATAGTTGCCGTCGAAGTTAACGTGCAGCATCTTAAGATAACGAAGGTCTGAAAGTGCGATGTCGTTGTTATCGACGTAAGAGTAACCGTATATCCTCTGATATACCTCATCGCCTTCTTCGATCTCGCTTATCGTGAAGTACTGACCGAGATTTTCGATGTCTATAAGAGTGGAGTCAATAACAGTTCCTGCCTCCATATCCGCGATCGAAGTCAGGCACTCGGGTCCCGGCGTCGGCGAAGGCGTGGGACTTGATGAAGGTGTCGGCGTATTCGAAGGAACTGTCGTCTCCGTCACTAAAGAGGAAGTCTCCGCCGGAGCAGCAGTAACCGAAGTCTCTTCCAAGCTTTCTGAAGTTTCCGCGGGCCTGTTTATTATCGCCACTGCAAGTGCGATGCACAAAGCAAGCGCCGCGCCTCCGATTGAAGCCGCGATGATTATCTTCCTGCGTCGTCTTCTTTGTTGTCCTATGCTTTTATGCTTCATCGCTTATATCCCCGCTGTAGATATTAAGGTGATCATTTCTTACGCTTCCGATGAGCGTGAGGTTATACGACTTTGCAAATTCAGCTCCCTCTACTGAAGGCTGCTGTCTTGAGATAAGAACCGGAACCGAAGCACGGACCACCTTCCTTACCATATCTGTCGGCATGCGGCCTGTAGTAAATAGAGCAACCGTCATGGGGTCGATATCATTCATGTAGATGAACCCCACCGCCTTATCAATCGCATTATGTCTTCCGATATCTTCTGCTTCGAAGATGATCTCTCCGTCCTTAATTACGAAGCACGAATGCGACGAACGAGTGAGCTTATGAAGAGGCGTGTCTTCACTAAGCTTCGCATTAACAACCGAAGCCAAGGTCTTTACCTCAGCCAAAGTAATCTTATGTTCAGGGATGACTTCATACTTATCGCCGCCCTTGTTCGCGCGAAGAAGTGTTGCATTATCGGTGCAGCAGGTAGGAACCATATCATCTGCCTCCGAGAGACTCTCGAAGACTTCAGGATCAGCATAGATCATCGCTTTGTTGTTACGCGCGTATATGTGAATCGAATCTATACTCTCAGGTCTGATCCCGCTCTCCGTAAGAAGCCTTCCCACGATAAGCTCCGGCAGGAAAGCCGGAGTACATACGATCTTACTTGCAAGACGGTCGTTGATGTAAATGTAGAAAAGGTATTCGCTAATAAGATTCGTTTCTTCTGAAGACACACTAAGATCATCGAGGCTCACCCCCGTTGACTGAAACTTTGCCGCTTGAATTATGTTTCCCTTGTGAGTAACGATATCCATGGAACAAGTATAACAAATGTCACCGTCTCTTGATAATTAATATATACACGCATTATAATGGCGCAGGAGGTGCTTGGCTTGAAAGATTCAATCAAAAAGAATTCCACATTGTTGGCAACGATAGCGCTTCTGGCGTTCATCTGGCTTGGGTTAAGTTTTGTTGCCCCGAAGATGTCGCTTTTTTGTTTTCCTGACATCAACATTCCTGCTGATTCCACTTATGTAGATCTCGAAGAAGGTGCCGTTTATGAGCAGTCCTTCCCCATGCCCTACGATGTTATTTCGAAGGTAAGCGTCGATCTTACATGGGACGAGACTCATGGCAACATTGTCGTGCCCTTTGACGGAAGGATTGAGCTTCTGGATTCTAACGGCAACATCATTGCCGGTAAGATCGTAACTTCAATCTACGACGCAGAACTTAATACTAGAATGGCTTCGGTAAATCAAGATGAGACATACACCGTAAGATTTACCGTTAACAGCATCGACGCACCCGAAGGCGCTGCCGTACCCGAGATCAATGCCGACGGTTCTTCTCCGGCTTACACGATCTATGGCCGCTATAACGGCGCTCCTGCAAGAAGCTTCTTCCATATCATGTACCTGGTTCTTGCTGCGATCATCGTGCTTTACGTTTACTCTCTTAACAGCAAGTCGGAAGAGCTTAGAAGAACCTCCGAAAAGCTGCTTCTCTGGGGCATCTGCCTTGTATGCATCCTGCTTCTCGGGCAGAGCATCGACATGGAGATGGTCGCAAGAGGTTCCCTTAAGATCATTGAAGCATTAAAGTCAGGTCAGTTCTTCTCCTACTACAACTACTCTTACGACAGCGCATTGGAATACGGCGTAACTCAGGTCTACATGGGTTATAACTATGACTTCTTCCTCATGCTGCCGATGGTTATCCTGATATTCCCCGTGTCTTTCTTCATGAATTCGGGAATGCCTTACTGGCAAGGATATAACGGAATCATCATCGGTCTTTCCATCGTTGTATTCGTACTCATCCTGGTATGCGAGAAGATCATCGTAAAGATTTGTAAGGCATGCGGTATGCCAAAGGAATATGAGGAGACGGTACGTAAGTTTTTCCTGTTCTCTCCTTTCCTTCTTACGGCTTCGATCATGTTCGGACAGATCGACATGATCTACGTTCTTGTAATCGCGATCGCACTAGTCTTCTACATCAAGGGCAGCCTTAAGACATTCACAATCCTTATGTCGCTTGCAGTAGCAATGAAATCGCTCCCCCTTATGATATTCATCCCCCTCATCATACTTGTAAGAAAGAACGTAATGCACATCATGGGATACCTTGCAGGCGTGCTCGCATTCCCTGCGGTAAGTGCTGTGCTTTTCGAAAGGGGCGCAGGCTACGATGCCATAATGAATATCGTAAATTCCGAGTTCGGATTCGGAAGGCTTCTGTTCGAGAGAACCCTCGACGGTGCAAATGCTCTGTTCCCGTTGTTCTATGTATTTATCTGCGTATACGCATATGCGCATAAGTGTGAGGGCGATTCCAAGAAGGAACTTCTCAAGACTTCGATGCTTATCATCTTCATGACGTATGCTTCGTTCACGGCATTCACGGTATGGCATCTGCAGTGGCTCATCCCGCTCATCTTCGCACTCGCATTTCTCATTCCGATGTATTCCAAGAACAGAACCGTTCTTGCTGTCGGCATCGTCATGGAAATGCTCCTTATCCTGTGTGTCATAGGTGATGATCAGGTCGCAACTTACGAGATCAATTTCCTTATGCCGGTATTCACGGATCATGACTACCACGGCATCTTCGTATCCGAGATACTTAAGAACATAAGCCCGTATGCATACACTGCAGTAAGGTCGCTTCTTACAGCCTCCCTCGCTGCGCTCACATACCTTTTTATCAAGCAGGAAACAACTGTCGAAGATAAGGACATGACGTTCGTTAAGCGCGCCGCCTGCCTTAGAATCTTCGCACTTTATGCAGTGGTCATTTTCTTCATCTGGTGCTACTGCTTTGTAGGCTGATAAGAATCATTCAACTCCACGGTTTACTCTAATAAGTTGTAGTTTATTGGATTACTCCCGTATGTAGTAATCGTAAACTTCAGTTTGTTTATTATTTGAATATAGGGGAATTCAAATGCTTAACAATCTGAAACTACTTAGAGAATCCAAAGGATACACCCAGCAGCAGTTGGCTGAGATGATCGGTGTGTCACAGCAGGCAATAGCAAAGTATGAGACTCAGAAACATGAGCCTGATATCAATTCACTTAAGAGGCTTGCGGATATATTCGAAGTAAGTGTGGATTATCTTGTCGGCCACCAGGCCTTGGGTGAAGATCCCAACTATGCGATAAGCGAGAGTGAATATCTCCTCATAGAGAATTACCGTAAACTCGATTCGACCACAAGAAGCGGAGTTGAACGAATCATAAGCCAGCTCGCGCAGAAGAAGAATCACTTATGAGTGCCGACGCCTTGCTTGTCTACTATTCAGGATCGGGCAAGACCCGCGAGATAGCAAGGCTCATAGAGCGCGTGACTGACTGCGATGTCGAAGAGATAAAGACCGTACTTCCATACGATAACGATCCTGATAAGATCGGAAAGAGCCTATACCGTCCGGAGCTTGTGCCGTTCGAACATAACATCGAAGATTACGGCATCGTGATAATCGGATCACCCGTATGGAACAACGACATTCCTGCCCCCGTTCTCGCATTTCTGGAATCACGTGACTGGAAGGGCGTTAAGGTCTTCCCCTTCTTTAGTACCGGCGGCATATTTACGACACCTTATTCGATTATTCTGAACATATGTAAAGGGGCTTCTGTATCAGAGCCCCTTTACGTGATTTATGATAAGAACGGAAGGTATGTAAGGATCCAAGAGTGAGGATTCGTTTTGGTCCCCGAGAAATGTGGAAGGTATCATTGGGATCACCGCCGGTCGGCTGTGTTGTGCCGAATCCACTAGACGTCAATCGTGACTCGTTCCGCCCGGGGACCTTTGTCCGAATCTTTATTTAGTTCCATGGCTTGATTCTAACACTAAAAAACGGGCAAAAGTGCCCGTTTACATTTGTTTAACGACTTGTTATAAGTATGGTCAATAATTTTACTTTATCAACCGATTATTGACTATCCCATTGTTTTTCAGTCATTTTAATTTTTAATCCTTCCTCGAATGCAGTAGCGATCACAGGACCGATTCCTCTGTATGCATGAATTGCTGAATCGTAAATGATAGGCTTCATCTTATCAAGATCAACACGGCCGTCAGTAATGATGGAATCATCAGCTGTCTCAGCAACGATCTCACCTACGAGGATACCCTCATCGACATTCCAGCTCTTTACCTTACACTCAAGTGTGAGGGGGAACTCTTCGATGATCGGAGCATTTACCTTGTCGCTCTTTCTTACATGGCAGCCTGCAACTTCGATCTTGTTTACCTTATTACCTGTCTCTACGCCGAAGTAGTCGCAGATAGTAACCGTGTCTACGGTACCGAAAGCTACCGTGAAGGCACCTGTCTTTTCGATGTTATCAGTAGTCTTGTGCTTAGACAAAGAGATGGTGATCTCGTTGAAGTCCGTCTGTGTTCCCCAAGCTGCATTCATGGCATTGGGTACGCCTGCTTCATCGTAAGTGCCGATGATGAATACTGCCTCAGGCAGGATAACTGAGTTCTGCTTGTCAATCTCAACGCTCATAGTAAAACCTCCGATAATATATTGCCGTTAAGCTCCAAAAAAGCTAACTTCGCCGCCTGTGAGCCACATAAGAAGTGCGAGGATCCAGAAGCTTAGAACGATCATTACGATGCCGATCCAAACTACTCTTAGGACCTTCCACACACTCTTTCCCATTATCTTGGTATCATCGATCGCACGCTCCACGCTCGTTCTCTTCTGAACATTCTGGTTAGCTACGCGATAAAGAAAGTAACCGCAGTTACTGCAAACTGTTCTGTTTCCGTTTTCCGTCTTACATCTGGGACATATCATAGTGTTGATTATAACATTTATTTGTAACCTGGGTTAATGTATAATCGTTTTTATGAAAGATACTGTTTTATATATCGTAGTACCCGTTTATAAGGACGCTGACGTAATCAAGGTCACATGTCCCATGTTTTTGGATCAGCTCTTCAAGATGCGTGATGAAGGTCTCGTCTCAGGAGACAGCCGCCTTCTTTTTGTCGACGACGGAAGCGGTGACGACTCATGGGATACGATCAAGCAGTTATGCGAGGACAATAAGCCCTACGTTAAGGGCATCTGCCTCTCCCGTAACAGAGGTCACCAGAACGCAGTTACCGCAGGTCTTATGGAGGCCAAGGATCACTGCGACGTCACGATCACTATCGACGACGACGGCCAGGACGACATCGGTGCCATGACACAGATGATGAAAGAATACGACAACGGCTGCGAGATCGTTTACGGCGTAAGACAGAACCGCGATACAGATTCTTTCATGAAGCGCTTCACTGCGCAGACTTACTACAAGACATTGAACGTTCTCGGTGCAGACGTTATCTATAACCATGCGGACTACAGACTCGTTTCCTCAAGAGCTTTGCAGGAGTTCGCGAACTTCAAGGAAGTTAACCTTTTCTTAAGAGGTCTCTTCCCCATGGTCGGCTTCAAGAGCACTTGCGTTTATTACGACAGACACGAGCGTATGGCAGGTAAGGGTCACTACTCTATCTCGAAGCTCTTTACGCTCGCTTTCGACGGCGTTACGAGCCTCTCCGTTAAACCCATCAAGATCATTACTTGGTTCGGATTCTTCGTAGCACTCATAAGCTTCATCTTGCTTATCTATACTTTGATCTCTCACTTCATGGGTAACACTCCCCAAGGCTGGGCAAGTACGTCATGTATCATCTGTTTCCTTTCCGGCATGCAGATGATGAGTATCGGTGTTATCGGTGAGTATATCGGTAAGATCTACCTCGAGACTAAGCAGCGTCCGAGATACATCATCAGCGACCGTTGCGACGGCGAAGATCCCAAAAACTGATCTTCTTCTCGGCGCACTTCACGGATTTATTCATATAAAGGCTTACGTCCTTGATGTTATTGCAGCGCTCGAATCTGCCGTCAGGGAAACTTCGCTTGCTCACGGCACCTGCACCCACTGACATTACATCAGAATCGTAGCTCATCATGGCGACGTTATAAATGTTGTACGTGTCGCCCTTACAAAAGCCGGTATTCTCGAGTCCCAGCTCGGTATCCTTCTGTCGGTACATGTAATATGGCTTGTACCCCATCTCGAAAAGCATCCCGTACGCTTCCCTTACCGCAGCATCAACATCACCTCTGCCCGATGCATTAAGAACGTCGTCACGGCTCATTCCTGCGCGTCTTTTCTTGTAGAGGGTATGTATGGTGATATTCTCCGGGTCAAGCTCAGAAACGGCCTTTACGGACTTTATAAAGTCATCCGCAGTCTCATACTTAAGTCCTGCGATAATATCCATGTTAATAACATCAAATCCGACTTCACGCGCAAGCTTAAATGTCTTAACAACATCCTCAGCCGTGTGCGCCCTGTTAATGCGCCTTAATGTCTCGTTATTCATCGTCTGAGGGTTGATACATATCCTATTAACCCCCGCGGCCTTCATGGCCTCTAATTTGGCTTTTGTGATCGTATCGGGGCGACCCGCCTCCACGGTAAACTCCGTATTCTCATCAGGCTTGAGATTCTTCCCTATAGCTGATACAACGCGGGCAAAATCCTCATCGTTAAAAACGGTAGGTGTTCCGCCTCCCATGTAGATCGTACCCGAAGCCTCAGTTAAGTAAGGAGCCAAAGTTTCCATCTCAAGGATCAGAGCATCCGCATAATCGTGAAGTCTGTTAAGATGCTTGGTCGCATCCTGAGCTATAAACGAACAGTACTCGCAGCGTCCCGGACAAAACGGCAC
>CAMJGB010000071.1 GCA_946405115.1 uncultured Clostridia bacterium
ACGCTCATTAAGCTCTTCTTGGGCTCGTCCAAAGATACTGCGCGGATGACTCTAAGTCCGTCGGGGAGCTCTTCGTTGATCCTCGTTACGTATTCATCGGGATCGACGGGAACCTCCATCACGACGTCAACCCAGTCGCCTTCGGTATCGATGCCAACACCCAAAGGCAATGCGAACTCAAGCATCGGCCTCGGGTTAAATCCCTGAGTATAAAGAAGCGGCAGCTCTGCCCTTCTTAATGCGCGCTCGAACACAGCCTTAAGGTCAAGGTGGCCTATGTAAGACAGTGCACCCTTTCTCTCGAACAACCCGCGGCACACATATTCGTGCTGATGGGTCTTGGTCGTCATAAGCTTTAACTGTTCTTCCACATTCATGGACAGATACCCGCCTTATAACAAGATGCTCCGCAGCCGCTGCAGCCCTTACGGCAATTGTCAGTCGTCTGCTCCTTATAAGCCTTATCAAGCTCGCGCTTAAGGAAATTCTTGGTCACTCCGACATCGATGACATCCCACGGGAGCGGGTCTTCAGTGTTCCATCCTCTGGTGAAGTCCTCCCACTTTAATCCGTGCGAAGTTAATATCTCTTCCCAGACATCGTACTTGAAGAACTGGTCCCATGCGTCGAAGATCATGCCCTTCTTGTATCCTTCGAGGATGACGTCGCACAGGCGCCTGTCTCCCCTCGCATAGATTCCCTCCCAGCATGAAGTCTCCACGTCGTGCCAGATATATCTGATGTTTCTGTGTTTCTTAATGAGGTTTCTTAAGTGTGTCTGCTTCTCGATGAACTGTTCCTTGGTGTTCTGGTCCTCCCACTGGAACGGAGTGAAAGGCTTGGGAATGAACATAGACGTAGATACCGTGATCTCAGGCTTTCTGGGCTTCGCGCCGATCTCTCTCATCGTATCGAAGTAAAGTTTCTCGATCTTCAGTGCAAGGTCGGCGATTCCCTCGACGTCTTCCATCGTCTCAGTCGGGAGTCCGAGCATGAAGTACAGCTTAACCGTGCTCCAGCCGCCCTCGAACGCGAGCTTCAGGGACGTCATGATGTCCTCTTCTGTGATTCCCTTATTGATTACGTCGCGAAGTCTCTGAGTTCCCGCCTCCGGTGCGAAAGTCAGTCCGGACTTTCTGGTCCTCGAGACCTTCTCCATCAACTCAAGTGCAAAGTTATCTATTCTTAATGACGGCAAAGACAGACTCTGATGCTTAGGTTCAAAGTCCTTAAGAAGTCCGTCAGTCAGTTCATGAAGTCCCGAATAATCGCTCGTCGAGAGTGACAAGATTCCGAGATCGTCATATCCCGTACTCTTCATTATCTCCATTCCCTGTTCGCACAAGGTCTTGGAACTCTTCTCTCGTACAGGTCTGTAAAGATACCCGGCCTGGCAGAATCGGCAGCCTCTGATGCACCCTCTGAACAACTCAAGATATGCTCTGTCGTGAACGACGTTGTTATTCGGAACCACGGGTCTGGTCGGATAGTCAACGCTGTCGAGGTCCGTGATTATTCTCTTTCTGACCGAAGCAGGAGCACCTTCTTCCAAGTCGAATCCGGAGAATCTTCCGCCTTCAAACTTCGGAGTATAAAACGACGGAACATAGATGCCTTCGATCTTAGAAAGCTCCTTAAGAAGAGCCTTGCGGTCCTTCTTCCCCTCGTCCTTGTACTTCTTAATTATCTCCGTGAATTCGAGGTCGACTTCCTCGCCTTCTCCGATGAACACTGCATCGAAGAAATCCGCCATCGGCTCGATATTTACGGTGACCGGGCCTCCGGCAACGACGATCGGATCATCTTCTGTTCTGTCCTCTGACTTGAACGGAATGCCTCCGAGGTCCAGCATCTGAAGCACATTCGTAAAACACATCTCGTACCCGAGCGAGAATGCGACGACGTCAAACTCATTAAGCGGTGACTTTGTCTCGAGCGAGTACAGCGGTATCTTGTGCTCGCGCATCTTCTTATCCATGTCGGGCCACGGCGAAAAGCTTCTCTCACAGACACTCCAGTCAGGACCGTTAAGCACCTTATAGAGGATCTGCAATGCGAGGTTACTCATGCCGATCTCATAGATATCGGGGAAGCAGAAGACGGTTCTTACCATATCTTCTGTTATAGGCTTTATTATCTGATTCTTCTCGCCGCCGACATAACGTCCGGGGCTTTCCACGGACATCAATACACTGTGCGGAACTTTAACTTCTGTATGTTTCTTGCTCACGTTACTCACCGTAATTTGTATACCAGTCAGAGTAAGTATAGTCGTCGTTATAGTAAAGGAAGTCGCACACATAAAACTCAGTGCCGTCTTCGGTCTTGAAATAGTAGAACGTCACAAGCGAATCCTCGGATGTCGGGTAAGGCTGATAAGACGTCTCAGCTACCCTGTCAATGTCAGCACCTGTATCGGAGAAAGGTCTTACCTCCGAACTAAGATACTCAACATCATTGGTATCGGCTATCATACGTGCTGTGTCAAGGAAATAATTCGCAGTCTCCTGCTCGTGGCTCACCCACTCGATGTCAGGAAGAACGACGGAGCCGTATCTTTTATCCCCGTATTCGTTATATGCCTGATATGCCTGAACAACGATCTCCCAATTATCCATGCGGTTATTAAGGTTATATTCCTGTAAGATCTCGGCACACTCGAGCGCCGCATCGATGCCGGCCTGCTCATCATCACAGCGGATAAGCCACAGGCAGAAATTATCCGGAGATCCTTCTACGCCCACTTCCTCGCAAACTTCTTCAAGTTCATCCTGAACTTCACCGAAAACATATTCCTCAAGTGCCAAATCGAAGTTCGACCTTGTATCCTCGAGACTTCCGAATGACGAACCGTCGAGGTTCATATCGTACATTCCGCTTGTGACCTGATACTCGAATCCCTGAAGTTCATCGCGCACGATAATCCTTGTATAATCATCAGTCTGTTCGCTGTCGACTAATTCACAATCACCGTATGTTCTTCTTGCATAGCGAAGAAGTTTATTGGGCGACTTAACAGAGCACCCTGCCACACTTAAACAGAACGCACCTGCAAGTAATAAACTGATTAACTTATTTTTACGCATGGTCTGATTATATTAAAAAGAGGACTGTGTCGCCACAGTCCTCTTGAGTTAATTCTGTATAAGAATTACTTGGAAAGTCTAGCCTCGAGTGCTGCCTTCTGATCCTCGTAGCCAGGCTTGCCGAGAAGAGCGAACATGTTCTTCTTGTAAGCCTCAACGCCGGGCTGGTTGAAAGGATTTACAGCGAGGAGATAACCGGAGATACCGCAAGCCTTCTCGAAGAAGTAGATGAGGTTTCCGAGGTCATAAGCTGTAGCAGCAGGCATATGAACTGCCATGTTAGGAACGCCGCCGTCAACGTGAGCGAGAACTGTTCCCTGCATAGCCTTCTTGTTAACTTCGTTCATGTCCATGCCGGAGAGGAAGTTCAAACCATCGAGGTTTGCAGGATCGTTCGGGATCTCGAAGGATCTTCTAGCCTGATCGATGTTAACAACTGTCTCGAACATGATTCTTGCGCCATCCTGGATGAACTGACCCATGGAGTGGAGATCTGTTGTGTTATCAACACCTGCAGGGAAGATACCTCTAAGGTCCTTACCCTCAGACTCACCGTAGAGCTGCTTCCACCACTCTGTCATGAAGTGGAAAGAAGGCTCGTAGTTAACCATAACCTCTGTGGAGTAACCGGATCTCAATAAGCAATTTCTAACTGCAGCGTACTGGTAGCAAGGGTTCTCAGCGAGGGGCATCTTCTTGTATTCCTTAGAAGCGTCCTTAGCACCCTTCATGAGCTCCTTGATATCGATGCCTGCAACAGCGATAGGAAGAAGTCCAACTGCTGTGAGAACGGAGAATCTTCCTCCTACATCGTCAGGTACTACGAATGTCTCGTAACCTTCCTCATCAGCGAGGCCCTTCAAAGCTCCGCGAGCCTTGTCTGTTGTAGCGTAGATACGGTTCTTAGCCTCTTCCTTACCGTACTTGTTCTCCATGTAAGCGCGGAGAATTCTGAAAGCGATAGCAGGCTCAGTTGTTGTTCCGGACTTGGAGATGATATTCAAAGAGATGTTCTTGCCCTCGATGATGTCCATCATGTCTGCAAGATATGTAGCAGAGATGGAATTACCGCAGAACAGGATGATGGGGCTCTTTCTTACCTTCTTGGAAGCTGTATTTGCAAAAGAGTGACCGAGCATCTCGATAACAGCACGAGCACCGAGGTAGGAACCGCCGATACCGATTACGATGAGAACATCGGAATCTCTTCTGATCTTTGCAGCAGCCTTCTTAATTCTGGAGAACTCTTCCTTGTCATAGTTTGTGGGAAGGTCGAGCCAGCCGAGGAAGTCGTTTCCGGGACCGTTCTTCTTATGAAGCATGTCGTGAGCTACCTTGATCTGGGGCTCCATTCTGTCAACTGCTTCCTGACCGCCGATAAAAGGCAATACGTTGGAATAATCAAGAGTTACCATTCTTTTTATCTCCTTCGAGCTTTTTTAAACGTTATAGAGTATAACACCCCAAAACTATCTAATAAAAGCACTTTTTTGCGCATTTTTCCTTGATTATTTGAGGAATCCGTTAATTATCTGCTGTTCTGCTTCCTCTGCAGTGAGGCCCAAGGTCATGAGCTTATCAAGCTGTTCTCCTGCAATCTTACCGATCGCAGCCTCGTGGAAAAGCTCAGCATCAACGTTATTCGCCTCAAGAGCAGGTACTGCAAGTACCTTGCCGTTGCCCATGATGATGGCATCGCACTCTGTGTGTCCGTGGCAGGCATAGTTTCCGATTACGCATGCGTCGAACTTCTGGTAAGAGTTGTCCTTTGCAACTGCACGGGAAACAACGTCAGCTGCTGCGCCGTCGCCGTTAAGCTCTGCACTGTAGATGCTGTAAGCCTTCTGATCTCCGTGTGTCATGAGTCTTTCCTGAACAAGAAGCTTGGCATCTGCTGCAAGCTTTGCCGTTGTCTTACGGATAGTGGAATCAACGCCCTTGATCTGGACCATCTCCATCTCCATGGAAGAACCCTCTTCCATATAGACTTCTGTCTGGGGATTAAGAAGGCGCTTGCCTTCTCCGGAGCCGCTGCCGTAATGCTTTTCGACGTACTTAACGCGTGCGTTCTTGCCTACGAAGAAGCGGTGGATGCCGTCGTGCTGTGAGTCCTGCTTGCCGCAGTTGTCGATGCCGCAGCCTGCGACGATTACGACGTCGCTGTCCTCGCCGATGTAGAAGTCGTTGTAGACCGTCTCCTTGATGCCCGAAGCCGAGATGACGACGGGGATGTGAACGCTCTCCTTCTTGGTGCCGGGCTTGATCCTGATGTCGATGCCGGAGCCGTCTTCCTTGGAGGTGATGTCGATGTTGGCAGTAGTATTTCTGCCCGCAAGCTTGCTGTTAGCGCGGAAGTTGTAAGCACCCGCGGGCACCTCGTGCAGATCCGCGATCTCTTCTATAAGTCTTTTCTGGATAGGATCTAACTCAACCATTTTCCACCTCCGTGAACTTGTTGCAGGGGAGCACCGCATCTGCAGTACCCGTAAGCGCCGGAAGCACGTCAGCTCCTGCGCCCTGCTGCTTTATCTTGCCGTTCGCGATTACCACGATCTCGTCCGCGATCTTAAGGATGCGCTCCTGGTGCGAGATGATAATGATGGAACTGTCCTTGATGTTCTTTCTCATGTTCTCGAAGATTCTCGTGAGGTTCTGGAAGGACCACAGGTCGATTCCTGCCTCAGGCTCGTCGAAAACAGAAAGCTTCGTGCCTCTTGCAAGCACCGTGGCGATCTCGATACGCTTGAGCTCGCCGCCCGAGAGGGATCCGTTGACCTCGCGGTTGATGTAATCCTTGGCGCACAGACCTACCTCCGAGAGGTACTTGCAGGCATCGTCGATCTTAAGCTTCGTGTCCTTGCCTGCAGCTATCTTAAGCAGATCGAAAACCTCGAGTCCCTTGAACTTTACGGGCTGCTGGAAAGCGAACGATACTCCTCTTCTAGCGCGGTCCGTGATGCTCATCTCGGTGATGTCCTCGCCGTCTAAGATGATCGAGCCTGACGTGGGCTGAATGATGCCCGCGATGAGCTTCGCGAGCGTGGACTTGCCGCCGCCGTTAGGTCCGGTAATTACCGTGAACTTGCCGTCCTGTATATCGAGATTGAGTTCGTCGAGGATTCTCTTTGTCTCCCCGGCTTCTTCGACTTCATAGGTTAAACCTCTTATCTGAAGCATGTTAAAGCCTCCTTATCATTCATATGCCGGAGCTATTATACAACGGTTTTTGAAAATATAACAGCGTTATCTGATGAAAATGTTATAATGTTTTCTGACAGGAGGATGAAGATGACAAATTCCGAGATCTCAGATGGCAAGATACATATTCTCTATCTTGTGAAGAACGCCCCCGGCGTCAGCTATCAGCTTCTGATGGACAAGTGTCTCGAGTCGCTCTACCTCGATTTTTTTAATTTCTCCAGATGTTACAACGAGCTTGTCGCAGGCAATCTCCTGGACAAGGAAGTCAGCGACACGGGTACAGGCGAAGTCATCGGATCCAACGAGACGATCAGAATCACGAAGGGCGGCGAGGCCATCCTCGAGGACGTCGAATCCACCCTTAATCTTCAGACTTTAGGCTATCTTAAGAAAGCGTCCGCAGAGCTTGTTGAACAGGTAAAGGAGATTAATTCGGTCAAGGCTTTCAGCAAGCCATCCGAAGACGGCGACGGCACTTCGATCGTTACTTTGACGACCACGAAGGACGGCAGGGAGTTTACCTGTTCGTTCAAGGCGAAGGCTGAAGATGTCGAGCAGATCCTGGCTAAGTGGAGATCTGACAACGAATCAATCGTCGACGGCTTCGTTGCTAATTTGCTCAAATCAGATTCATAATACGCGAATTATTTATATAAAAGCCTAATTGGTTCGAGATACGCTCCCGACTATAATGCATAGTGTTGAAAAATGTTTTATGACATTTCAGGAGGGTATTACAATGAACAGAAAGTTTATGAAGACAGTTGCTCTTACTATGGTTGCAGCAATGGGTTTCCTCATGGCAGGATGCTCCACAGATACTGCTAATTCTGATGAGACAGCTGCAGCAGGCAGCTTCACAACTGTAACAGAGGGCACACTCACAATGGCTACTAACGCATTCTTCCCGCCTTACGAGTACTACGAAGGTGATCAGATCGTTGGTATCGACGCTGAGATCGCTCAGGCAGTTGCTGACAAGCTCGGTCTTGAGCTCGTTATCGAGGACGTTGAGTTCGATTCCATCATCGCTGGTGTTCAGTCCGGTATGTATGACATCGGATGCGCAGGCATGACAGTTACAGAAGAGAGAATGCAGTCTGTTAACTTCACAACAACATATGCAACAGGTATCCAGTCCATCATCGTTACTGAGGGTTCCGACATCACAGATCTCGACTCCCTCATCGCAAGCGGCTGCATGGTAGGCGTTCAGACAGGTACAACAGGTGACCTCTACATGTCTGATGAGGTTGGTGAGGACAGAATGGACCGTTACAACAAGGGTAACGATGCAGTTCTCGCTCTTCTCAACGGCGTTGTAGGCGCAGTTGTTATCGACAACCAGCCTGCTCAGGCTTTCGTAGCTGCTAACGAGGGACTCGTAATCCTCGAGACACCTTACACAGTTGAGGACTACGCTATGTGCGTAAGCAAGGAGAATGAGGCATTGCTCGCAGCTATCAACGAGGCTCTCGCTGAGCTCCAGGCTGACGGCACAATCGATGCTATCATCGAGACATACATCCCTTCCGAAGAGGCTTAATCTTAACTTAAGATCAGCCGGAAGGCATTAACAGTTTACAAAGCGGCGGAAATAACACTTTATTTCCGCCGCTTTCGCATTTAAAATAAAGAAGTTGCTTATTATAAATATCGGAGTTATGAAATGTATTTATGCGAACTGACAATCCAGGACTGGTGGCAGGATCTTAAAGACACCTTCATCCTGAATTTCATAGCCGACGACCGCTACATGCAGCTCGTCAAGGGACTTGGAAACACTTTCCTCGTCACTCTCGGTGCGACCGTCCTCGGCATCCTCTTAGGCGTCATTGTCGCGCTCGTAAGATCGACATATGACAAGAACATCACAGACATGAGACCCGGCTTCGGCAAGGGGGTCCTAATCGTTCTTAACAAGATCACATCCGCTTATCTGACTGTAATCCGCGGCACCCCTGTACTCGTACAGCTGATGATCGCCTACTTCGTTATCTTCGTATCCTTGGCCCAGCATAAGACTGTGATCGCCATCATCGCATTCGGTATCAACTCCGGCGCATACGTTGCCGAGATCATCCGTTCCGGAATCATGAGTATCGACAACGGTCAGTTCGAGGCCGGAAGATCATTGGGCTTCAACTATGCACAGACGATGATCTACATCATCATCCCTCAGGCACTTAAGAATGTACTCCCCGCTCTCGCGAACGAGTTCATCGTATTGATTAAGGAAACTTCCGTCTCCTGCTACATCGGTCTTCACGACCTGACTAAGGGAGGCGAGATCATAAGATCAAGAACATACACGGCTTTCATGCCCCTCCTGGCAGTTGCCATCATCTACCTCGTGATCGTTATGTTCTTCACTAAGCTTGTAGGAATTCTTGAGAGGAGGTTGAGAAACAGTGAGCGCTGATCCTATTATCTCCGTACAGAAACTCAAGAAGCACTATAACAAGGGAGCCATCAAGGCACTCGACGGCGTCAGTCTCGACATCAACAAGGGCGAGGTTGTCGTTATCATCGGACCTTCAGGTTCCGGTAAGTCCACACTCTTAAGATCTTTGAATCTTCTCGAGATCCCGACGGACGGTAAGATCCTCTTCGAAGGCGAAGACATCACGTCCAAGGGCACGGACATCAACAAGTTAAGACAAAAGATGGGAATGGTGTTCCAGCACTTTAACCTCTTCCCCCATTTATCAATAATGGATAACATGACATTAGGACCCAGAAAGCT
This sequence comes from uncultured Clostridia bacterium, assembly GCA_946405115.1. Taxonomy (GTDB): domain Bacteria; phylum Bacillota; class Clostridia; order Saccharofermentanales; family Saccharofermentanaceae; genus Saccharofermentans. The sequence continues at coordinate 9,034 of CAMJGB010000071.1, forward strand.
TCTCGGCGTAAGCAAGGATGAAGCTGAGTCTAATGCCTTCGAACTTCTTAAG
>CAMJGB010000072.1 GCA_946405115.1 uncultured Clostridia bacterium
CTGCTCCTTGGAACTGCGCATCTGTAAATGTTACAGGCGTTGTTGTTCCTTCAAGAGTTCCTGTAATACTGATTGTTGCTCCAGAAAGCTCAACTCCGCCTACTGTGATCTTGCTGATGTCGATGTCAGCTGTCGGTGTTGAAGTAGCTGTGTACTGGTTATTAATAACAACTGTTCCAGTAGCACCAGCTGTAGAAAGGTTGATCTGATTAGATGTAGGAGTTCCTCCGTTATCGTATGTAACCACCAAATCATAACCTGTTCTCTGTGCTGTGTACTGATATTCAGCTGCACTGCTGTCAGTTGTATCAACTTCTTCTACTACATAATTACCAGCAGGCAATGTGTATGTAGGATTTGTTGTAGCATCGGCTGCAATGCTGAAGTAATAAGGATTTGTACCAAACGTTGCTCCATCCTGCTGCAGGTACTGTGAGCCATTACGTATCGTGTAATAGAATGGTCCGCTGATGGGATCAGTACAATCTACTACCTTATCAATTGTGAGAGTAACCATTGCTGCATATGTGTTAGTTACCTCTACAGTTGCTGCTGTTGATGTTCCGCTGAAAGTTACACTCGGAATTGCAGTTGATGTAGTTCCGTTGAATGTATAAGTGATTGACTGTCTGTAACCTGCTACTGAACTTGATACCTCAGTTACATAATATGTAAGGCTGACATCAGGAACAGTTACAGCGGTTGAACCATCACCTGCTACTGTGATTGGAGTAGCTGTTGTTCCGCAATCTGTACCATCTACATCATAGTAAGTTCTTGTTCCATTAGACTCACTATATACATAGAAAGTATATGTCTGCGTATTTGCAGATGTGTATGCATTACCTGTTCCGATAACCTTATCGATCGTTAAGGTTCCGGGGACAGGTGTTACTGTATGCTGCGTAAAGTCATCAAACATAGCAATAAGTGTTGTACCGCCCTGCTGTGTTGTGAATACGCTCTGGTTCGTATTCGCATCAACTACTCCAGATACAGCTCCGGACGAAACAGAAACTGTTCCATCTGCTGCAATCGTGAATACGATGTCTGTTGCTGCAGAATATGTTCCCGTTGCTGTTGCTGAAGGTACTGTCTGCTCATGCAATGTGTATGTTCCTGCTCCAAGTCCGCTGATTCTTGCAGCTGTATCACCTGATGTGAATGTAAGTACATTTCCACTTGCAGATACATATGTTGCTCCGCCACTTACCTGTGAAGTCGTAAATGTTGTACCCGTAGGACCTGTAAGTGTGAGTACTGCTCCGGAAAGCTCTGCTCCGCCTACTGTGATCTTACTGATGTCTACTGTTGTACTAACAGGTGTAGAAGTCGTTGTATAGTTGTTAGTTATTGAAACAGACTGACTGGTATTATTCTGATCAATAATCGCTGTGCCTGTATGAGTTCCTGCTTCAAGATAATAAGTATTATTAGTACATACAAAACTATCCGTAGTAGTATGATTAATTTCAGTAACTGTATACTCGCCATAAGGCAATCTAATATTACTGAGTGAAGCATGAGGCCACCACCTACTTACGGTAAGCGGTACCTCATAATAAGAAGGATAACGATTACCATTGGCATCATACCAATATGTAGTGCCGTTGATTTCTCTTGTAATTGTGAAGTAATAGATAGGATCTTCAGATAATGTCTTTAAATCCTCTAAGAATTCACCCTCACCCGTTAAATCTTTATTAATTGTAAGAAAACCATACTGTACTTCATTTTCTACAAGGTTATAGAAAGATCCGATATCAAAATGGTCACCTGTAGGGTCGCCTTCATAATGATTGTATTGGAATACATCATTTCCCTCACCAGTATAGCTTACTGACTCAAGGTTATACGTATAAACTCCAGTATCACTAACATTTACAGTTAAGGCCAGATTTACATAACCATCAGAATTGGATATTCCTTCTGAAGTATATGCAGGATCTTCCTCTATATGGAAATAGAATGTCCTGGATCCACCTTCGGATGTTGTAGGAATATAATGAGGATCACTGGTATGGCCTTCATCCGTAAAGAATACCAATGAAGGGAAAATTGTCTCATTTGCTAAGTTATCATGACCAATAGGACACGATTCTGAAGAAACCAAAGTAGCACCCGATGAACCATATGGTGCACTCCACTCCTGCCAGATAAAAGCAAACTGACCTGCACTTATTCCGCTGGTTGCTGTTGTGTTCTCAACAACAGGATTATGTCCAGTTACAGGAGCATCATAGTTAGGATCATTGTTATAGCCATATTCATTTGTAAGCTTCTTTTTGAGCGTAAAATACCAGCTACCTAAGCTCAAAGTGCTGGTATTCTGATAAATGAAGTGGAACTCACAACGAGTAGTTACAGTATCTGCAATAATCCATCCGCAAGACGGAGAAGAAGGACAATTTACAGTTGAAGAAGGTGCATTAAACAAACCGCCCGCACCAATTAATTCAACATCATAATTACTTGTAGGGAAATTCCAGATTATCCTCTGACAAATTGTAGAATCAATATCCTCATGAGCGTCTGCTTTGTCAGTTCCATTAGGACCTGTCTCAGAACAAACCCCATTTACTACTATCTTACTAATAGTTACGTTCGTAACAGGTGTGGAATTAAGCTCCAATCCGGCAGGGAAGTTGAATACAACAACTGTAGAATCAGGCTTAGTAATGTTCACACCGCTATCTGTACCGATAGCACTTAACATATCAGCAGTAACATTAATATAAACAACCTTATTATCATATTCATTGCCAAGAACAATATCCAAATGGTCATTGTCATAATAGATATAGGAAGAATACTCAGCTGTTTTTATAGAAGGATCACTTGATATTAACGATAAAGGAAACTGATAATCAGCACTAGTGGCCCTGCTATCAAATGTATTAGCATTCTGCTGAGCACGATTTCTTAAAGTCGAAATACTTGCACTAATTGCTTCTTGAGATGTAGGCATCTGATGCACTGTAGCACCATTCCAAGTATTGGTATATGCTCCAGGAACACTCAATGTATCCAATACACTTTGAGGTGCTTCAATAAAATACTCTGTAGATGTATTATAACCAAAACACAAACCCAAGCTGCTGCCATCATTTGTATTTACTGCGCCTACCATGAAATGAGCAGGTCTGGTAATAAAATCTATATCATCGTTAGGAGATCCGCCGTTCTTATTTAAGACATTAACGGCATAAGTGGTCTCAGTATGATCTCCTCTGTTAAATGTGTTGGCAATGATTCCATAATCAGTACCATAACTTAAAACAGAAGCAAAGTTCGTAATACGAGAATCATCGGTTGCGGAAGGAATCGGAGTAACCGCCGCCTGAACATCACTATTCCATTGAATACTTGGAATCAGTAACCACTGAGATAAAACTGATACGACGAGTGTAGTCGCAACAAGGCCAAACAATCTCTTGGTAGATTTGTTTACAATCATGTCAGTCCCCCTATAATTAGGCATAACTACCCAAAATAATATAGTTATTTTTGATAATAAGGCCTGACAGAGTCAATTACAAGGGGGTATTCACAATTAGTTAATAAAATTTCACATTTTAGACATATTTCGAAAATCAAATTAGTGCAACTTTTTGACTAGCCTTAGAATATTGCTGCCGTCCTTATATTCATAGACGACATCATCCATGAGTTTCTTAGTCATGAAGATACCCAGTCCGCCGATTTCTCTCTCGTCGGCAGGAAGAGTAATATCCGGGTCATCTTTAGCAAGGGGATCATAAGGTACGCCCTGATCAATAAATGTAATAGTAACAGTTATAGGCTCATCTGATACATCAACACGGACTGTAGCAGGGCCCTTGCCGGGCTGGTAGGCATAATGAGCGATATTGATAAATATCTCTTCCAAAGCAACATCAATCTGCAACTGAATCTTAAGAGGGCAGTCTACGCTCTCGAGACAGCCATCAACAAACTCCGTTACCGCAGTAAGGTTCTCGGGCAATGCCTCAATAGTTAATTCGTTAGCCTTATCATTTATTGATTCTGTCATAGACTTAAACCTCGTATTCCCCACTTAACGAGCAATTATCGTCAGATCAACCAAGTTATTCTTGATTCCTACCGTTACTTCTTTTGCAAGACTTGCAACAATGGATCTCTCGAGTTCGTCCCAATCCTCTTCCTTAGATTCTCCGGATTCCTCAAGAGCTTCTTTGTATGCATTAAGGGACCAGAGTACAGGTGCAGAATTAGATCCGTCCTCGATGGTGCCCATACCAACATAGCTGTAACCATTGTTGCCGCCATACTTATTCTGGAGTTTAAGAGCTGAATCAAAATCGAGAAGCCCGTTCTCGATGATCTCTCTTATCTTCCCCATAAAGCCTTTAACGGCTGTATTCTCACCGGATGTGGACAAAGAAAGAAGCTCCTTCTTCTTTGCCAAATCCATATCAGTCTTAACATTGAGCTTAACTCTGTACTCGTCATTCTCCTTCTCTAGCCAGAAATATGCCTCGAAGTCACCGGTCATGGCTCTTACCATTCCGACAGTCTCTTCCGCGAGAAGACGAATATGCATAGCCTGCTTCCTATCGAGATTAAGCGAGCTTGTGAATTCATCCGCCAGACGTATGGCATCAGATGTCTTCTCGTCGCTATTATCGATATAAAGCTCCTCTGTTCTGATCATGAATAACCTCACTCAAGAGTAAGAATATCTGTGAAACCTGTTACCTCGAAGATTTCTTTAACTTCATCAGAAACATTCTTAACTACCATCTTGCCCTGCTTATTCATAATCTTCTGAGCAGCAAGAAGAACTCTGAGTCCGGCACTGGAAATATACTCAAGCTTCTCAAAATCAAATGTAAGAGTCTCAACGCCATCAAGCTCATTTCTTACGATAGTCTCGAGCTGAGGTGCTGTAGCAGTATCAAATCTGCCCTCGAGTGTAATCTTCATATTTCTTCCGTCTCTGTACTTAGCTATGTTCAGCATATTACCTCTCCTTATTTACTTAATAACTGCATTATATCAAAAAGTCTTGAATATGGTGATCTCAACTGAAGATCCGACAATACTTACCTTAATCTCGTCTGCTATGTTAGCAACGATGGACTTCTCGAGCTCATCCCACTCCTTGGTGTCATTGTTAGCCTTAACGCTCTCAATATACTTATCCATTGACCAGATGTAGGCTTGAACTCCGGCACCTGTTTCTGACGGGGGCGTAGGACCGCTCATCGTCATAAGGCCCATCGAAAAGCCCGACACCAATGTATGTCCCAAGGTACCGGGAAGCACCATGGTTCCGATCATCTCACGCATCTTGCTCATGAAGCCGCGCACTGCAGCGTTAGATCCTGAGGAAGAAGCATCAAGCAGCTGCTTATGCATCTTGCTGTCCATGTTTACATCACCCTTAAGCTGTAAGGTAAATTCCTTACCATACTGCTTAACTGAGTAATCAGCTGTAACCTCGCCTGCAATACCTCTAAGAAGACCGATCAACTCCTCTGTAAGCAAACGAAGTCGAATAAGCTCTCTGCTGTCGAGGCCGGCATCTTCGCCCATCTGTAATGTAGTATTAAGCGCCTCAACGAAATTCTTCTCAGAACTGTCAATTACTATAGTCTCTTGTCTCATATAACTACTCCTCCAAAGTTTATTATTTATCTTGTGTACCGTGATACTCGAAGTCGAGCATCGTAAGATCATCAAACTGTTCAGCTTCCTTAACAAAGGAATTGACAGCAGACTTAACGTTATTAAGAAGCTTCAGCACATCAGCATCAGGTTCACTGTTAAGAGCCTTAAGCATTCTTTCAATTCCGAACATCTTCTCATCAGCATCAGTTGCTTCAGGAACACCGTCTGTATAAACAAACAGCTTGTCTCCCTTATCAAGCATGATCTCGTATTCATGGTACTTGGTTCCTTCCATCGCACCGATAGCGAGGCTGTGCTTATCCTTATAGATCTCGAATTTACCGTCTGCATGCTTTATGACAGGATACTCATGACCTGCATTAGCGGCAGTAAGCTTACCTGTTGAAAGTTCTACGATACCAACCCAAACCGTAACGAACATCTCGACCATGTTATTAGTACAAAGAGCGTCGTTAGTCTTGGAGAGGATTTCCGCAGGTGACTTTCCGAGCATTGCACAGCTCTGAAGGATCGTCTTAGAAATCATCATGAACAAAGCGGCAGGAATACCCTTACCGGATACATCCGCGACGATAAGGCACAAATGGTCCTCATCAATAAGATAGAAATCATAGAAGTCGCCGCCTACTTCTCGGGCAGGATCCATCATGGCATAGATATCAAAATCTTTCCTCTCGGGGAACGGAGGGAAAATATGCGGAAGCATGGCAGCCTGAATCTCAGTAGCAAGCTTAAGCTCAGTACCGATACGCTCCTTCTCCTTGGTAATCTCCGTGATATCTTCAATGTATTTCTTGGTTTTCTTGGAAAGGTCATCAAAAGACTGCGCGAGAACCTCGATCTCATCGTTGGTCCTGTACAGATCCTTCATCTCGAAAAGCTTACCTGTATTACCGCCTTCAATGATATCTTCCGTCATGGACTCGATAGGCTTAACAATCTTATCAGACACGATCATAACAGCAATAACTCCCGCAACCATGATCACACCGATAAGAGCGTATGTAATGTAACTCAATCTCTTAGAACTAGTCTTATAGCTCTCGCGGGCAACGTTATTGATGTTATCATATTCCTCGAGCATCAAATTAGTTGAGGATTCAGTAACATCCTTCTGAACAATTGAGATGACAGTCCACCCTACCGTCTCGATAGGACTTCCTACCATATAGTAGTCTTCACCGTTAATATTGACGATCTGAAGTCCGGTATTTGATACAAGTGCACTGTTAACAAATGAAGCAAGTTCCGAATTAGTAGACAGTCTCAGATCTTCAGAGGTGTCCTCGCCCCTGACTGTAAACAGTCCATTATTATCAGGAGCAAAGATAACCTGACCGTCGGTGTTCACAATGCATACAAAGCCGCCGTCAGTAATTGACTGATCAACATATTCTTCCATCATATCAAGGAACAGATCGATGCCTACTACACCAACAAGCTGTCCATCAGCATAAATGGGGGCTGAACACGTTACACAAGATCTTCCGGAGAACGTATCGTATATTACGCCGGAAAAACATACAGTCCCAGCCTCAACAGCATCCGTATACCAAGGACGCTCACGCGCAGGGAAATCAATAAGATTACCGTCTTCGTCATACTTATTGGCAGAAAATGCATCAATACATATAGATGTTCCGTCCTCAAAACCAATATAGCAGTTATCCATATAGTAAGAACTGCTGCACATGGCTATCATCGTATTGCTCATTCTGGCTGCAGTGGATAGATATACTGAATCTCTATAATCCTCAACAGTATCATCCCACAAAACCTGAGCAGTAATCTCTCCATCAAGTGAAGGATCCGGAGGACTGAAAGGAATAGGTTCATACGAATTATGACTCGAGAACATCCCCTCAGCCAGAGACTGCAGTGTCATAACGTCACCGCTTATGTCGTCAAACATATCATCTGCGATGTAAGCCTGCATCTCATTAGTTCTAGTCATCGAATTATCGATTACCTGATGAATGGCATCAGTCGAAACAGCACCGAGAGCCGCCTGCTGCTCTTCTCTTGTAGAAGATACTAAAGACGAAAGGTGCTTGGACTTATATAAGGAAACAAATGAAATGCAGCATATAATGGACAGAAACAGAATCAACACAAGGCGTAATATCTTGTGCTTAAGACCACCTATCTTGATTCCGAATAACGTCTTCATAAGCGTATTATAACTTAATCTCTCTTATTTATTATTAACATCGTTTAAACCCTGCAAGCTTAAATGTAAAATTATTTTATCATATTAGACTAAATATTTTTCTCTTTAAGCCATGAAAATTATCAAGAAGATTAAGATAATAATCGATAGACAGATTTAAGGATAACTGTTGGTTAAGCAACAGTTATCAGCCGATATGTTCCATTTGATAATTCGAACCTTCAGCATACGCCCTCATGAACTTGGCATACTCATCAGGTTTTCTCGCCATGAAACCGCAGTGACCAAGATCTCCCGGACTTCCAAAGCGGGAGTGACTGTAGCACTTCTTCACTTTCTTAAACGATGAGAACGCCGGCTCGTTTGTAGACCAGATGAATAAAGCTTTTCGCTGTGCGTCTTCCGTAAGAGCCGGAAAGTCAAAGGTGTAGCATGCGTCGCTTTCATTGTTAACAGATTCATCACTCATACGAGGAGCCGATTCTGCAAGGCCTTCGATGAACCATCTGTAAGGAGATATATCCCCGTGGATCATCCACTTTATCATTTTATTATTCGAGAATCTTTCCATTATCTCGTCTAACGTACCTGTCTGAGCCTGATGCACGAACCTTCTAAACTTCGCCCTCATAAACATGCGCATAAGCCAAGGGAAGTGATAAAACGGGCCGCCGTCAAACAGGCAATGGTCAACTTCAATGTTGTTTTCCTCTGACATCTTATAGACTGTAAACGCAATCTCAGCTCCCATCGACACACCCTGAAGGAGTGCTATGTGATTTATATCGTTCTCAGCAAGATAATCTATTATCTTCTTTGCCTGTTCTTCCTTGGTAGTGAAGATACCGCCATTCTCATGATGGCCGTCATAAATGGGCAGGATGACATAATAACTGTCAGCTATTCTTTCTGCTATCGCCAATAAACCTTTATCTGTCGAGAAAGAACCGTTCAGCATCAGCACAACAGGATTATCTTTATTACCAATTGTTTCAAATATCATTGTTCCGCCTCCATTGCATCCAGTTCAGAATCGATCACACTGATGATCTTCAGAATCGTTTCCTTAACAGGCTCATTCATCTCATCAAGAAGAGCGTTCAGTTTCTTAATCAAATTCTCGTGCATCCTGCGGTGAAAGTCATAAGCAGTTTTGCCCTTATCCGTAAGAGTCAGGAAAATCTCGTTTACTCCGCTTCCCTTTGATTTTGTGAT
>CAMJGB010000073.1 GCA_946405115.1 uncultured Clostridia bacterium
CCGAGCTTAGCCCAAGCGTGCTTAAGAGCCATGTTGATACCGAAGGAGTCAGCAATCTGACCGTCGTTGATAGAGTCGAGCTCGAGCGGTACAACTCCTACCTTATCAATACTTACAACACCTGTTTTATTATTATAGGAACCTACAGCAAGCTTCAGGTTTGAGCTGGACATATCCAGAACCATGTACTGTGTTCCTTTTCCTGTAGATAATGCCATTTTTATTTTTCTCCTTTCATCCTACATACTGAGCCATCGTGAAGATAGGCATTGCGATACCACCAACTACAAGTCCGACGATGATAGCCATGATGATGAGCATGCAAGGCTCGAGAGCCGCTGTCATCTTAGCTGTAGCTGCGTCAGCCTCATCCTCAAAGAAGTCAGCAGCCTTATCAAGAATTGTATCCAAAGTACCGGACTCCTCACCGATTGCTGTCATAGCGTAGATCATCGGAGGGAATTCTGTAATGTTCTTGATAGACTTTGAAAGTGAAGTACCCTTACGGATTTCAATTCTTGCATCAGCAAGCTTCTTCTCAAGAATTACATTATCAAGTGAAGAACCTGTAATCTCAACAGCTGTAAGAACGGAGATACCGGACTTAAGAAGTGTAGAAACTGTTCTTGTGAATCTTGCAGCAGCTGTCATCTTAGTGGCCTTACCAACGACAGGAATTCTAAGCATCATTGTATCCCACTGAGCGTGACCCTTCTCACTTCTCTTCCAAGTGTTAAAGGCGAAGATACCGCCGCCAACAACAATAATGTAAACGTACCAGTAGTGAACCATGGAATCGGAAACTGCCATGATGAACTTTGTCAAAGCAGGAAGTTCTCCGCCCAATGCACTAACTGTCTGTGCGATACCAGGTACAAGGAAGGTCATAAGACCAACTGTAATTGCGATTGTCAAGAAGAACAAGATCTTAGGATAAACCATTGCGGATGAAATCTTATTCTTGAGCTTTGACTCCTTCTGGAAGTGGATTGCCAATCGCTCCATGATTTCATCGAGTCGACCGGATTCCTCACCGGCAGAAACCATTGAGCACATGATTGAAGGCAAAACTTCCTTCTGTTCCTTAAAGGCCTCAGAGAGTGAACGACCGGACTGAATCTGCTCATAGATTTCACCGATACATCTCTTAGATCTCTTCGTCTCGCACTGCTGATAAAGCATGTCCAAGGATCTTACTACCGTGATACCTGCAGAAAGAAGTGAAGCAAGCTGTCTGGAAATAAGAACGAGCTCCTTGGTATTAAGCCTCTTACTACCAATCTCCATGTTGGCGAGGCCTTGGCCCTTATCAAGTTCAAGTGAAACGATGTACTTGCCATCGGCCTTAAGCTTTCTTGAAGCATCAGCTACGCTTGCTGCATCCAGAACGCCTGTAGACGATTTGCCCGCACCGTCGAGAACTTGATATCTGAAATTAGGCATATATCATTCCTCCTATATTATTTTTCTTACTGATAATCAATATCCCCGAACAGAGGGCTGTTAGCAGGACCGCCAACGTTATTGATGTATCTCTTGAGATCGTCAGGGAAACGACATCTCTGCATAGCAGTCTCTCTGGAGATAATCTTACGCTTTACGAGCTCTGCAAGGTAGAAGTCGAGAGGACACATGCCGGACTGCAAGTTTGTAGCAATGGCACTGTCGATCTGATATGTCTTACCTTCACGGATATTGTTACGAATAGCGTCATTAGCAAGCATGATTTCGAATGCTGCGCAACGACCGCCCGAGATCTTCGGAACGAGCGTCTGACAGATAACAGCTACAAGGATTGAACCAAGCTGTACTCTGATCTGGTCCTGCTGATGAGGAGGGAAAACGTCGATGATACGGTTAACTGTATCAGATGCGGATGACGTATGGAGTGTAGAAAGAACCAAGTGTCCTGTTTCAGCAGCTGTAATAGCTGTACTGATTGTATCAAGGTCACGCATCTCACCAACGAGAATAACATCAGGGTCTTCACGGAGAGCAGCTCTAAGTGCGTTAGCAAATGAGAGTGTATCCTCGTGAACTTCTCTCTGGTTGATCATAGCTTCACCATGATTGTGGAGATACTCGATAGGCTCCTCAAGTGTGAGAACGTGGCATCTCTTGACACTGTTGATGTGTCCTACCATAGCAGCGAGTGTTGTTGACTTACCGGATCCCGTAGGGCCTGTAACGAGGATGAGTCCTCGCGGCTTCAATGCAAGATCCTTGAAGAGCAAAGGCAAACCCAATCTCTCACAAGTAGGGATCTCATTTGTGATAGTTCTTGCTGCAAGAGCATAACTACCTCTCTGCTTGTAAATGTTGCATCTAAAACGGCTATAGTCTGCAACAACGTAAGAGAAGTCAATCTCACCTCTCTCTGAGAGATACTGCTGTCTTGACTTATCAATCATTGACTTACAGAGGAACTCTGTATCCTCAGGTGTCAAGATCTGGTTTGTCAAAGGCATAAGTTCTCCCGACACTCTGATCATCGGAGGGAGACCGGCTGTAATGTGTGTATCCGATGCTCCTCTTCTGACTGACTCTGCCAGAATCGCCTCCATTGTAAGGCTGAATCCTTCCACTTTCTGTACCTCCTGTATATTATCCGTCTACTGAATATGCTACTCTGTTTGCTTCCGAAAGTGTTGTGATACCCTCAACAACAAGTGAAAGCGCTGAATCCATGAGCATCTGTGTGCCCTGCTTAACGGCAAGCTGTCTCATATCTTCTTCCGGTGCTCTCTTCTCGAGAAGAACCTTCATTTCCTTAGTGATAACAACTACCTCATGGATAGCGATTCGGCCCTTATAGCCGGAACCGTTACAATCCGTACAACCCTCGCCCTTATAGAGCTTCTGTCCGGGTTCGAAGTGATACTGCTGAATTACGTCTTCGTCAGCATCATACGGCTTTCTGCAGTTTGTGCAGATTCGACGTACAAGTCTCTGAGCAACTACGCCTACGAGAGCCGAAGATACCATGTAAGGCTCAAGACCCATATCGATAAGACGGTTGATAGAAGATACGGCGTCGTTCGTATGGATTGTACTGAATACCAAGTGACCGGTGATAGCAGCTCTCATGGCGATCTCTGCTGTCTCACCGTCTCGAATCTCACCGACGAGGATAATATCAGGGTCCTGACGGAGGATAGAACGAAGACCGGATGCGAATGTCATTCCCGCCTTGGCATTAACCTGTACCTGGTTAAGTCCCGGGATACGAATCTCGACAGGGTCCTCAACTGTGATGATGTTAACTTCAGGTGTGTTCTTCTCAGAAAGAAGAGTATAAAGAGTTGTTGTCTTACCGGAACCGGTAGGTCCTGAGATAAGGCAGATACCCTGAGGTACCAGGATGATCTTGTTGATCATGTCATTGTTGTGATCGGAGATACCAAGATACTTACGGTTAAGGTTACCGTCGTTCTTGGCAAGGATACGGATAACGGTCTTCTCACCCCAGATTGTAGGCAGGATGGATACACGCATGTCGACCGGTGTTCCGTTGATCTCAGTCTGGATACGACCGTCCTGAGGGATACGCTTCTCAGCGATGTTCATACCGCCGAGGATCTTAATTCTTGTTGTAATAGCATCTCGAGCTGATACCGGGTTACTCATGATCTCCTGCATAACACCGTCGATACGGATACGAACTCTTACTCTCTCCTCCATCGGCTCGATATGAATATCGGAAGATCCTGCTCTGATAGCGAAATCGATCATTGAGTTAACGAGCTTAACTACAGGAGCACTGTTAACCTGCTCTGCGATCTCGTCGGAAAGACCTTCGATCTCGTCGCTGGCCAAATCCTCACCGAGCTCTCGAGCGGCTTCACTCGCGCTGGTCTTACCGTAATTTACCTTGATTGTGTCGAGGATACCTGTCCTCGTAGCAAGCATCAGAACGATCTCATAACCTGTTCTGAACTGCAAATCATCCTGAACAAGGATGTTAAGAGGGTCATCGATAGCAACAACAAGCTTGTCATCATCGAAGCCGATAGGAACGACAGTATTCTCTGTACAATACTTCTCGTTCAAAAGATCCAATGCCTTCGGATCTACGTCGATACTAGTAAGATCGATGATCGGATAACTGTACTGGCTGGATACCGCTCGGAGGATGTCGAACTCCGACATAAGCCCCATCTCGGTAATAACTTCACCTAATCGTTTGCCGCTTTCCTTCTGGACACTTAGTGCCTCCGCAAGCTCTGCTGCGGTAAGGAATCCACTCTCAATGAGAATATCTCCCAGTCTCTTCATGTTTGCCTCCGATCCAAGTAAATATAATACTTGTTATGACATATCTAAAAAAGAAGATGGCAAAAGCGCGCATCCCCCCTGGATACATCTATAAAACTATACAACAGGATATAGTAAAAAACAAGTTTTTTTGGTAATTTTGCCACCAAGTGGAAAAGGATAGTATTTTTAATTATAATTATTTGATTAAAAATAAATAAAAGAAGACATTGGAGGTAGTTATGTCGGGTCATTCCAAATGGAATAATATCAAGCGTAAGAAGGAAGCATCAGATTCTGCTAAGGGTGCAATTTTCACAAAGATGGCTAAGCTCATTGCCATCGCAGTTAAGGAAGGCGGACCTGATCCCGACGGTAATTCCAAGCTCAAGGACGTAATTTCAAAGGCTAAGGCTGCAAATATGCCTAACGACAATATCAAGAGAGCCATCCAGAAGGCTGCAGGTGCCGGTGAAGGCGATGATTACGAAGAGATCCAGTACGAAGGTTACGGTCCCGGCGGTATTGCCATCATGGTACGTACACTTACTAACAACAGAAACCGTACTGCAGCTGACGTAAGACATATGTTCTCAAAGTTCGGCGGTCAGCTTGGTGTTGACGGTTCCGTAGGATTCCTTTTCGAGGAGAAGGGTGTAATCCTCATCTCAAGAGAAGACTTCGAGGACGAAGACAAGGTTATGGAGGATGCTCTTGAAGCAGGTGCAGCAGATTTTGTTGCCGAGGACGAATTCTACGAGGTAGATACAGCTTCCGAGGATTACTACACAGTTAAGGAAGCACTTGAGGCTAAGGGCTACGAGTTCATCGATGCAAGCGTAGGTCCCGTTGCCATCACATTGAACAAGGTTGAAGATCCTGACATCTGCAGCAATCTCGAGAAGATGCTCGACATGATGGAAGAGAACGAAGACGTTCAGGAAGTTTATCACAACTGGGATAACTGATGTCGGATTCTGTTAACAGACCCGGACCTGAGGTCAAAAGACCAACCCTGATCCCCGAGCTCCGGGCCACGTTAAAGCAGATCAATCTTACCCCTGAATCGTCACGATCAAGGACTAACGAACCTACAATCGACGTAATCTTACAAAGCGAGGCGCTCACAAGAGAGATACTCTCGCAGGTTGCGATCATAGCTTTCGTAGGTCAGTCAGGTACAGGAAAGAGTACCAGAGCAATTGCCGTTGCTCGTCAGAACAATATTGAATATCTAATTGACGACGGTCTCCTCATTAACGGAGGCAGAATCGTCGCAGGTACGTCTGCCAAGAAGGCCCCGAGCAAGATGGAGTCAGTAAGGCAGGCGTTATTTGTTGATCCGACAAGATCCCAGGTCATGAGAAGAGCGATAGTCGAGAACAGACCTACCGCCATCATGATCCTCGGAACGAGTGACTCGATGCTCGAGAAGATCACGACCAACCTCTGGCTCAACAAGCCCTCGATGCTTATAAGGATTGAGGATGTTTCCACGGAAGAAGAGCGAAGACATGCAAGAAGCACCCGAATGAATGAGGGTATGCATACCATTCCTGTTCCTACCATGGAGATCAAGCACGAGTTCTCAGGTTACTTCTCCGATCCTCTCGACAAGATCAGAAGCAGATTGAACCTCGAAGAAGGCGGCGTTGCCCTCGACGGAGAGAATGAGCGAACCATGATCCGCCCCACCTTCTCTTCCCTGGGCTCGTATTCGATCTCAGATGAAGCTCTTCTGGATCTTATTAAGATTACACTGTCTGATCTCCCGGGTTACGGAGACGTATTGGAATTTAAAAGCGAGAAGCGAACAATCGGAGTAGTTTTTACTCTGGACCTCTCCCTGCTTTACGGTTACGACGCACAGAAGGTTCTTCACGATGCGCAGCAGAAGATCGGCAACGCGGTTGAGAAACTTACTGCGATCACAGTCGTGTCCGTTAATATCAGAGCAGGAAGACTTGTTCACGGAAAGGCAGAATAATGAAAGAGACAATCTACACAATACCGGTAAACGATGCTTATAACTCCGAATGCGAGTGTCCCCTCTGTCAGCTTAAGAAGAGGTCAGAGGAAAACGAGATCGAGTACTATCTTGGCCCCTCGCTTATGGAGCCGGATACAAGAATCATCACTAACAAGACAGGTTTTTGTCCGGATCATATGGCTAAGCTTAATAAAAAGGTTACTAACAGATTGGGACTTGCACTCGTTGTGCATACACACCTTCTTGATTACGACAAGGATATCTCTGAGGACATTGCCAAGGCAGCTCCTGCCAAGGCCGGACTTCTTAAGGGCAGATCGAGCGACTATAAGGGAGCATTAAGATCCATCGCTGACAGAATCGACAGCAGAACAGCATCCTGCCCCATCTGCGATAAGATGAATAAGACAATCGAGAGATATAACGAAGTCATAATGCACATGTTCTCTCACGATAATGAGTTCAGAGCAAAGTTCATGGCTACGAAGTCTCACTGTCTTCCCCACACTGCTGCACTTCTTCGCACCGCTGCGAACAAGCTGTCACAGAATGATGCCAGTGATTTTGTAACAGCTCTTGCCAATGGCAATAAGGAGTACTTCGCTGAGCTTGAGCATGATGTTGAGTGGTTCACTCAAAAGTTTGATTACAGGAACAAGGATAAGGATTGGGGCAACAGCAAAAATGCCATCCAGCGTTCAATGAGATTTTTATCATCAGATACAGGAGAATTCAATGAAGGATAATAACAATACTAATATAGAACTGTTAACTGACTTCGCTATAGATGTCAGTGAAAGTGCAAATGGTCTGTGTGTTCTTATAAAGCACGACTATTATTCATCAGATAATGAGAATGGCAAGTTACTGCTCGATAACCTTCTCGACAGTCTTATCATAGCATCAGACAGAGTCTATCTTGTTATCATTACTGACAGCGCTGTTAAGCTTCTTGATACGTCGGAGAAGCTCAATCAGCTTATGAGTACCATCAATACAACTCTTGTATGTAAGGACAGCTTGGAATTCTATGGTATTAACATGCCGGCCTTCCCTGAGGACAAGGTCCATATTATTCCAATGACTGAGATTGCAGAACAGATCATTGAATCAAGACCCGGACTTATCATCGAATAATCTATTCGGTTAATCTTAATTAGATTATATTAAGACATAAAATAGAGGATCGGTTTCCCGATCCTCTTTAGTTTTACTTTTTGTTCTTATCAAGCTGTGTAGAACATACACTCTTCTGTTACAACTGAGAAGTCAGTATTGTCTCTGTAAGCCTCTTCTCTCAAGCTGATTGAGCCAGGGATTGTAGGACAGTACGGAACATTGAAGTTACCACCGCTTGATCCTGTATCTACATATCCGCAAGCAATTCTTCCGTAGAATACTCTGCTCAATACAGGGTTTACAACTCTGAATGTACCACCGTTTCCACCGCCGGGTGCTGAAGGGAACAATCCGATCATTGCAGACAATACTGAGTACTCTCCTCCGCCGGAATCACCATACTGGATCTGCTCACCGCCTGTGTATGTGGACAAGACATAGAATCTAGGAGTCTTTGTCTGGTTGATGTTAGCAGGGTCTGTAGGTAATCCTGTGAAGCATCTTGCGTCATAGAGTCCGCACCAGTGAGAATCACAACCGCCGTTACCACCATAAATGATGAGCTTAGCAGGGCTTCTGAGGATAATGTAAACATTATGCTCGTTAGCAGCTGTGATCTGGAGTCCACCAGGACCGGAATCAGGTCTCTTAATTGTCAATGTAGCATCACAGAAGATGTAGATATCTCCGCCGGAAACGTTACAAGTAATCAAGTGATCAATTGTTGTTGCGGAAGAAATCTTATAGATACCGGCATTAATTGTATCAACTGTAGTATCCAACTCTGTAGCTGAAGAATAGTAAGGAGTTACAAAGTGATCAACAACCTCACCTGTTGTATCGATCTCATTAGGATCAACTGTAAGATAGCTCTCGATACCAGCACAGTGATCTGTACCTGCACTCTCCTGATGGAAGTAGCTGTCAGTATGATCATATGAAGCGCTGCTCATGGAACCATTCTCGAAATAGATTCCGCCGGATGCAAAGTGATTGTTGAAGTTTGTAGTATTCAAATCAAATCCTGTGTATCTGGGAGTTGCACTTGCACCGTGATCGTAGATATCAAAATAGAGATTACGGATTCCACCAAAACGAATTGTACCTACGGAACCACCGGAAGTTGCGTCCAAAGGAACAGGAGTTGTACGAGTACTTGAAGGATCATGGATAGGAACTCTTGTACCCCAGAAGTACAGGTCAGCAGTAGCACCGCTGCTTGCACCATTAAACTGAGGTGTAGAAGTCATCTGAACACCGGCACCGTCACCAATGAAGTAAGCATTATAAGCGAATACAGCGTCTCTCAAATATACAACACCGTCGCAGAGGAGAGTTGTATAGAAGCCGGAACCGTCCTGGTCAGATCTTGTATCACCATGGATGAACATAACGTTATCAGTTGCATCGTAACGTGTCTGATTGTGTCTGTCATTGTCTGTGATAGCTGAAGCATCAAGACCGAAGTTACAAGAGTTCAAGAGACCGCCGTTACCGATATCTACTGTAAGGTTGAACATAGGAGAAGGAACACCCTCACCAACATTCTTCTTGAGGACTAATCTGTAGT
>CAMJGB010000074.1 GCA_946405115.1 uncultured Clostridia bacterium
ACCTGTAGCGCATGAATATCTGATGTATGCGCCATTGTCCATCTTGGAATAGATGTCCTTAAGGATATCTACCGCTGAGAATACAGGATTACCTCTGTTAGAGCTGTAGTAGGTATATACAACCTGTCCGTCCTCGTTGATAAGGACAGCCTTAGTTGTGGTAGAACCGGCATCAACACCGAGATACAATGCCCCCCTCTCCTTGGAAAGGTCGTACATCTTTACCTTCGACTTCTCATGACGGTCGTAGAAAGCCTTCTTCTCACCCTCATCCTTGAACAAAGGAGCAATTCTGATGATATCGGGAGTAAAGCCCTCTCTGTTCTTAAATCTCTCGATAAGCTCGGGAAGATGAACAGGCTTATCATCAGAACTTAATGCAGCACCTAATGCTACATAGATCTGAGCATCATCAGGCATCCAGAAGGAATCAACCTTGTCCTGTAAAGTTCTCTCGAAAGCATTGCGAAGCTCAGAGTTGAAGTACAAAGGACCGCCTAAGAAAGCGACATGACCCTTGATAGGTCTTCCGCATGCAAGTCCTGCGATAGTCTGGTTAACAACAGACTGATAGATGGAAGCCGCAAGGTCTTCCTTAGCAGCACCCTCGTTAATGAGAGGCTGAAGGTCACTCTTCGCGAATACGCCGCAGCGGCTCGCGATAGTATAAAGAGAACGGTAATCCTTCGCGAAGTTGTTAAGACCGTCGGCATCAGTCTGAAGAAGTGATGCCATCTGGTCAATGAATGCACCTGTACCGCCGGCACAAGTACCGTTCATTCTCTGCTCGATTACAGGGTGAAGATATGTGATCTTTGCATCTTCGCCGCCGAGCTCGATGATAACGTCTGTCTCAGGATGATACTTCTTGATGGCTTCAGTCTCTGCCATAACTTCCTGAGTAAACTTAAGACCGAGCCAGTTAGCTACTGAAAGTCCGCCTGAACCCGTGATGGTAACGTAAGCCTCAAGGTTAGGGAACTTCTGATTAAGCTCTTCGAAAAGCTGATTAAGAAGACCTGCAACATCTGAATGATGACGTCTGTATTCTCTGTGTACGATCTCGTCACCATCAAGTAAGACGATCTTGATTGTTGTTGATCCGATATCAAGTCCTAATCTGTAACGTATTTCCATTAAATCAATTTCCGTCCTTATGTCTTATGTCTTCAAGTGGTGTGCCCTTGGGCTGGTTCTTACTTGTCGTACTTCGGTTCGCCCGTTCTCCGAGTGATTTCTTAACTACTACATCGGGGACCGTCTGTTCATAGACACCGCTCTTATCCTTACGTTTGGAGAACGGCCTCGTTCCGAATATCTTCATGGACATTTCCTTAAGTTCGCTCATCTTGTCCTTCTGTTCCTTACGAAGCGATTCTCTGAAGTCTCCGCCCTTAAGGATCATCTTGAACTCATCAGTAAGCGATATCTGCAAAAGCTCATCGGGAACGCCTATTGAAAGATCAAAAGGCTTGCCGAACTTATCCTTGCTAACAAGATTAAGCGCATCTATGCACTTAACAACATTCTGCTCAAACAACGCATAATCACAATCGATACCCAAAGACAAAGGCATTCCTGCAAAGTTCAGATTTACATAAGGAAGGCTTCGGGTGAAGATCAGGTGAAGTGTAATGAGCTTCATGTAAGACTCAAGATTAATACACTCCTGATCGCAGATGATTGCTCTGGAACCGTTGGCAGTAATAGTAGCTACGTCACTTCTCTCATCTTCGAAGCCGCAGGCCCAAAGATTATAAAGCTCCCTATAGACCTCATTCTTGAACTTCTCGAAGTCCTTGCAAAGGGGCGCTGCCATAACAGGTGTTCCGATATTGAAAATATACTGCATGTAAGAAACTTCCATGTACTGAGGCACACTGAAGTACTTGATGTAAGCAGCTATATCACGGGCGTTGTATATGTATTTAGTCAATTAATACATTCTCCATTCCTAGACACAATAAATCAGGGTAAATTATACCATAAAAACGGAGAGTACCTAATAATAATAAAATAAAGGACCGTCTTTATCCGAGACAGTCCTGACAAACTTAATACAACAGTTAAAACGATTAACTCTCTTTACTATGCTAAATTACGAGTTTTACATTATCAAATGACAACCTAAATAAAATGCACAACCGGTTATATAACCGATTGTGCATTATGAACAATTACTATGTCGCCAGTATTACAGCTTATCAGTAAGGACTGAATCCTGCGTTAGTACAAAGAGCCGAGAACTCATTGGACCTCGAGAATCCGTGGTAGACATCAAGTCTCGTGCTTCCGGTCGCAAGTTTATCGAGCCAGTAAGCAAGACCTTCCGCATCGCATTCTCGTCCGAGGAAAGCGTTGTACAGTATTCGTACATATTGCTCATCCGACAGATTCCTGTTTGTCATCTCCTGGCTGAATACGAAACCGTAAGCTACATCCTCACCTGTCATACCTTCCTGAGTGATCTTGTTGTACCAGTAGTTGATACCAACTGTATCAGGATCTCTGTTAAGTGTAGATCTGTACATATAGATGAGGAATGTCTCGATTCCGTCTCTTCCAACCCATGTGCCTGTTGAAGGCGCAGCGATCTCATTAGGAGGAAGCTGTACTGCAGAAGAAGGCATGTTATCGAATACGGGGATTCTGAACACAATACCTGAATCATAAAGACCGGATCTGATATATGCTGTCTGCATACGTGCTGCCTCAGTATAAACAGAAGCTGTAGCTGTCATGTACTGGTGATAACCCTTGTCGCGGGGTGAAGCCGGGTCAAAGTTAAATCGCATGAAATAAAGTGTTCCCTGGCCTGCCCAGATGTAGTTATCTCTCATCCACATTGCTCCGCCTACGATAGCCTTTCCGGGGGTATCCCAGGGAATCAGGTATGTGGAATTGAATGCGGGATCGCTTGTACCGTTCTGAGCGAAGTTAAGTCCGCCTACGGTAGCATCGATTACATTTGAATAAGCACCGATATTAAAGAGGTTGTAGTAACCTGTTGTACCTCTTGAAGAGTTACTTCCGCTCTTGCTGCACTCCTGGATACAGTGAGCTGCAAGGAAAATCGGGTTAATGTCTGCGATGTTTCCGGCATCTGCAAAAATGTCACAGTAGTTGATAACATCACCGTTCTGGTTAGGTGCAGATGTGTTAAGGAATGTACCGGGAAGAATTCCCTGAACATGAGATGAAGGAATGCTGTTGTCTGCTGTATAAGTAAGATCCAGGAACTGGAATACAGCTGTCTCATTAAGGCTGTTTCTGGGATCCATGTAGAAAGCTACGATCTCAGGAGAAGCATTAACCCATGTAGATGCATCAACTACAGTGTAAGTGTTTGTAGCAGCGTTGTAAGCATAATCTGCCTTGGACTTCCAAGAACCGTTGCTGCTGTTGCTGATCAAAGATCTGCCGGGTCTTGTCTCAACTGAAATAGCACTGTTCCAGTCATAACCTGTGTATACTGGTACGAACTGCCATGACGGATGCGCATTATGCATATCACGAAGATAAGGCTTGTAGCTTTCAGGGAAGTTCGCGATAGCGGACTCGAAAGCAGCATCAGAAGGACCTGTAGCAGAAGGATCGAGTCTGATGTAATAAGCTGCTACATAACCAGACTTGGTCTCGCCGTTGGAAATATAGTTGATGCTGTACCATGTGGACAGATCTGAAGTATCCGTAGACGAAGCCAAAGTAGAGCCTGTAACCTGAATTCTCTGGTTAAGAGAAATGCTGCCTACATTTCTGGACTGGTTTGTAGGATACTCACGTACGTTAACTGCAGAGTTGCAGTTAATAACAGTAGCATTAGCAGCAATATCAGCCATTAATGTATTCGAAGCAATACCTGCATATACTCCGAAAGTCATGACAACAGTAAGTACTGCTGCTGCGATCTTATGAAGTAAATTTGTTCTCATTGCTGTTCTCCCTTATTTTTCAATCTTCATTCCGGACAGGAATGCATTTATGAATCCGTCGATCTTGCCGTCCATGACAGCATCAACATCTACTTCCTCATAACCTGTTCTGGCATCCTTTACGAGAGTGTAAGGACAGAATACATAGGATCTTATCTGTGAACCCCAGGCGATCTCCTTCTGGTCTCCCTTGAGGTCTTCGATCTTCTCCATCTGAGCAGCTTCAGCCAAAGCGAAAAGTTTAGCCTTCAACATGTTCATGGCAGCTTCCATGTTCTGAACCTGGGATCTTTCTGCCTGACATGCAACTACGATACCTGTAGGATAGTGTGTAAGTCTTACGGCAGTATCAGTCTTATTGATGTGCTGACCACCCTTACCTGTAGCTCTGTACTTATCGACACGGAGATCCTTAGGATCGATCTTAATATCGATGTTTGTATCCATCTCAGGAATTACTTCGCATGAAGCAAATGAAGTATGGCGTCTTCCTGCAGCATCAAAAGGTGAGATTCTTACAAGTCTGTGTACGCCCAATTCGGATCTTAAGAAGCCGTAAGCATTCTCGCCTATAACCATGATGGAACAAGATTTAACGCCTGCTTCTTCACCTTCGAGATAATCCATAATCTTAACTTCATATCCCTTTGCTTCAGCCCATCTTGTGTACATACGGTAAAGCATGCTTACCCAGTCCATGGCCTCAGTTCCGCCGGCACCTGCCTGCAGGGAAAGTACGGCATTGTTCTTGTCATAAGGACCTGTAAGAAGTGTCTCAAGACGCATCTTCTCAAAATCAGCCTTAAACTTATCAACACCGATCTGAAGTTCTTCGAGTGAGCTTAAGTCCTCTTCCTCATTCGCAAGCTCGCATAAAGCAAGAAGATCATCTCTGTCTGTAGAGAGCTTATTGTAGTTCTCTACCTTCTGCTGCATACGGCGAAGATCAGTCTGAAGCTTCTGAGCCTTAGCAACATCATTCCAGAAAGTGGGATCCTGAGTCATAGCCTCAAGCTCACTTATCTTTGTAGACAAAGAATCGATGTGAAGCGAATCCTTAAGATCTGCGATAGGTTCTTTGTATGACTCGAGTTCGAGTCTTACGTTATCAAATTCAAGCATTAACGATTACCCTTTCGTAAGTCTTCGGTAAATTCCGCGAGTCTTTCCATCGCGGTCTTAATGTTTTCCATTGAAGCCGCATAGCTAATGCGGACATGATTCTCACCACATTCTCCAAAAGCATTACCGGGTACGATGGCAACCTTCTTCTCCATAAGGAATCTCTCACAGAATTCCTCAGAAGAAAGACCTGTGCTTGCGATGGACGGGAATGCATAGAACGCACCTGACGGTGTGAAGCACTCAAGTCCTGCATCCTGCAAACCCTTGATAATGACTCTTCTTCTGTGGTTGTACTCATCTCTCATGGCAATAACGTCATCGTCGCAGTTCATTGCTGCCTCAACAACAGCGAACTGAGCCATGGACGGAGCACTCATTATACAGTACTGATGAATCTTAGTCATCGGAGCGATGAGTTCCTTGGGTCCCAATACATAACCGATTCTGAAACCTGTCATGGCATATGACTTGGAGAAACCGTTGATCATAACGACACGGTCCTTAAGTTCAGGGAATCTTGCAAGGGAGCTCGGCTCATCGCTTACATAGTTAAGCTCACAGTAAAGCTCATCAGAGATAACGATGATCTCAGGATGCTTCATGAGAACATCTCTAATGGGCTTAAGATCCTCCATGGTCATTACAGCACCTGTAGGATTTCCGGGATAACCCAGAATGAGATACTTTGTCTTATCAGTAATGGCAGCCTCAAGATCATCTGCCTTAAGCTTGAACTCATCTTCCTGACGTGTTGAGATGATCTTCGGAACACCGTGTGCAAACAATACAGTAGCCTTATAAGCTACGAAGCAAGGCTCAACGATGATAACCTCGTCACCGGGATTAATGAGTGCTCTTGCTGCAAGGTCGAGTCCTTCAGAACCGCCTACAGTGATGAGACACTGACCGTTGTCATCATAATCGATGCCATAACGTCTCTTGATGTAACCGACGATGGCCTTCTTAGCATTTGTATAACCTGCGTTAGGCGAATAGTGTGTATATCCGTCAACAAGTGAGTTAATACCAGCTTCTCTGATCGACCAGGGAGTAACAAAATCGGGCTCACCGATTGAAAGGGAAATAACTCCCTTCATCTCACTAGCCAGATCGAAAAACTTACGAATAGCTGACGGAGGTACACTTGCAACGCAAGATGATACTTTGGAATTAAGATCTATCATAAGACAATTGCCTGCCTGTCATCAGATGATTCGTCCTCGAAGAAGATGCCGTTAGACTTATACTTCTTGAGGATGAAGTGAGTTGCTGTGGACAATACGCCCTCAGATGTTGCTACCTTGTTGTATACGAACTCAGCGATGTTCTTCATGCTGTCATCGTTGTAGATGAGAAGAAGATCAAAAGCTCCGGACATAAGATAGCAGTCTGTGACCTTGTCGTACTTGCTCAAAAGCTTCGCGATGTTATCGAATCCTCTGTCCCTTTGAGGTGTGATACGAACCTCGATGAGTGCAGTTACTTTCTCCGGGTATGTCTTAGCCCAGTTGATCTCAGCTGTGTAACCCAGAATGATCTTCTCATCTTTAAGTCTTTCAATCTCAGCTTCAACCTCAGAGGCCTGTGCACCCAACTGAACTGCCAAATCCGCAGGAGCGATCCTGGGATCTTTCTCAATAAGCTTCAGTAATTCAATATCGTCAACCATAAAAAAGCCTCCATTTCTTGGCATAATCACTTGATATTAACATAGTGAACCATATTCATCATACATCTTTTCGATTACAGCCGCGTTACACGCATACAATTCGTAATCATCTTTCTTCGCTTCACCTGAGACAAATTTCTCTTCCAAAGCCTTCTGCTCCAGCTCTTTCTCCTCGATCAGACGCTCCAATTCCTTCATGCGGTTCTTGTTCTGAGCGACGATCTTACGCTGCTGTGCCTGGTTGATCTTAGGCTTGTCAGCAGGCTTTTCATGCGGCTTGGGTTCAGATTTTTCCTGCTTGGCTTTAGCTTCCTTAACAGGAGGATTCTCGCGTGCCTTACGCACGTCTTTCCTGTAGTATTCGTAAGTATCGTAAAGCTTTGCCGTTCCGTTCGAAAAGCCCAATACCTTATCAGCACATTTCTCTATGAAGAATCGGTCATGGCTTACGCAGATGATCGCACCGCTATAGAGTGCCAAAGCATCCTCAAGGATCTCGCGCGATTCGATATCAAGGTGGTTCGTAGGCTCATCGAGGAACAATATATCGGGGTTTTCTTCGAGGATAAGGCAAAGATAAAGTCTGCTTCTCTCGCCTCCCGACAAAACATTAATCGTCTTAAAGACATCGTCACCTCTGAAACCGAATCTTGCAAGCAATGACCTTGCTTCTGTAACCGTAAGATCCGACCTTCTTATAAGCTCCACATAGCATGTTGCCGTCTCATCTTCAAAAGGAACAAACTGCTCCATGAATCCTACTGTTGAGGAAGCACTTATGAACACGCTTCCGTCGAATCCTGCTACCTTACCTCTAAGCATAGAGAGTAATGTAGACTTACCGCAGCCGTTGGGACCTGCGAGGAAAAGCTTTTCGTTGGCTTTAAGCTCGAAGCTTATGTCTTCAAATATCATCGGGCTGTCGTCATACTTCTTGCTGACGCCCTTTACGGAGATAACTATCTTGTCGGAAGCTCCCTCGCGCTCCTCAGGAACCACGTTAAAGCTCATCTTGCACTCACCTGAAGGAAGGCGTGAACGCTCCTTCTCAAGGATAACTGCAAGCTTATCCACCATCTTTTCGCGCTGATGGTAGCCGGAGATGTTCCTGTGAGAAAGCATAGTCTGCTTTACGTCGAGTTGATGCTCAAGTTCCTTCTCGAGGTTCTCTACAACGCGTTTCTGCGTCTTAAGGAACTCTTCCCTCTGTGTCTTGTAGCTGTCGTAGTTGCCTCTGTATTCCGTGATGTGACCTGCATCAAGCTCAATGACCCTGTTAGCAAAAGCATCAATGAAGTGACGGTCGTGCGTGATAACGAACACGGAACCGCCGTATGCACTAAGATAATCTTCAAGCCACTCGATGGCATCAGCATCCAGGTGGTTCGTAGGCTCATCGAGCATAAGGATATCGGGACGCTCTACGATGAGTCTTGCAAGACATACACGCATCTTCTCGCCTCCCGACAAAGTCATGAGGTCAGTTCTGTCGCTTATGTCCTTAAGACCTAATCCTGCGAGTGCTTCCTTGATACGGAATTCATAATCATAGCCGCCCATCGCTTCATACTTGGAAGTTATGGCGGCATATTCATCAAGTTTCTGTCTGGAATGATCGGTCTCCATCTCGGACTCGATCTGCTTCATCCTGATCTCCGTATCGATCATGTCGCGGGGTTTCAGGGTAGCCGAACTTAAGTCCTGCTCGTCCATATTCTGAGACAGGAATCCTACTGTGGAATTACCGTGTAATATGACTCTTCCGCTCTCGGGCGTAAATACGCCTCTGATAGTTTTAAATAGCGTAGATTTCCCGGCGCCGTTATCGCCGATGAAAGCTATCTTGTCACCCTGGTTTACGGTGAAGCTTATATCGTCGAGAACACGCCGGGTCTCAAAACTTACTGTTATACTGTCAACGCTTAATACGGGCATCCGTACTGTTATTACTTAGCAGTAATATATCCCTTCTTTGTAAGAAGCTCAGCCGTAAGCATTCCGCCGCCTGCAGCGCCTCTTAACGTATTGTGTGACAAACAAGCGAACTTGTAGTCGAAGATGTTGTCCTCACGAAGTCTTGCAACACTTACGCCCATACCGTTGCCGAACATTGCATCGAGCTTAGGCTGAGGTCTGTTGTCCTCTTCAAGATACTGGAGGAAATGCTCGGGAGCAGAAGGAAGCTCAAGCTTCT
>CAMJGB010000075.1 GCA_946405115.1 uncultured Clostridia bacterium
AGAACTGCGGTGCATGTATTTGCTCCCGTAACTTGCAACGGACAGATGATAATGATCGTAGGCGTATCCACGGACTGGGTAGACCTCATAGATTACACGCTGTATCTGACAGCCTTCCTTGCTGCATTCATTGTAATTCTCGTAGCATCACTGGCACTTCTATTCTTCAGAATGCTTAGAAAGTATGCCGTAACGCCTTTGTTCAAGGAAAGAGACATCATTAATACTTATGAGCAGGATAAGGATTCTGCCAAGGCTCTTCCGGACCTTAAGTCGATTGATTCCGATAACGAGATCGAGGAACTCGCAGAGGCGTTCTCGTCGATGCTTGTAGAGATCGATCGTTATATGGATGAGAAACAGAAGGATGCAGTTGAGAAGGAAAGATTGGGCGCAGAGCTTAACATGGCTGCGAATATTCAGGCGAGCCAGCTCCCGAGTACTTTCCCTGCATTCCCTGACAGAACTGACTTTGATATCCATGCTTCCATGACTCCTGCGAAGACCGTAGGCGGTGATTTCTACGACTTCTTCCTCGTTGATGAGAATCACATCGCATTGGTTATGGCTGATGTTTCAGGTAAGGGAATTCCGGCTTCGCTGTTCATGATGATTAGTAAGCTCCTTATTCAGAGCCGTGTCATGATGGGTGAGTCTCCTGCTGAGGCTTTGTCTAATTCAAATGCACAGCTTATGCAGAACAATGCTGCTCACCAGTTTGTTACTGTATGGCTTGCGGTATTCGACCTTAAGACAGGTAAGGGTGTTGCTGCGAATGCAGGTCACGAGCACCCTGTAATAAGAAGAGCGAACGGACAGTATGAGATTGTTGAATATAAGCATAATCCTCCGGTAGCGACCATGAAGAAGATGAAGTTCAAAGATCATGAGTTCGAGCTTAATCCCGGAGATTCTCTCTTCGTTTATACTGACGGTGTCGCAGAAGCTAACAATGCTCAGAATGAATTGTTCGGCACGGAAAGAATGCTCGATGCACTTAACCGTGATCCTGATGCAACCTGTGAGCAGGTTCTTAAGAACGTCATGAGCGGCATTGATGAGTTCGTAGCAGGCGCCGAGCAGTTCGATGACATCACCATGATGAGCTTCAAGTACTACGGCCCTAAGGAATAACGGGGAAATCAGTACAGATAGAACGTGTAGGAAGGGTTCTCCCACCAGATACAGGTAGCTCCCATACTCTCGATTATGGCTCTGTTTACAGGGGTGTTATACCAGTCGTCCTCTCCTGGGAAGAAGAGCCATTCGGGCGCATCGAAAAGCGCTACTTCAGGGTGTACTTCCCTGTAGAAAGCTTCCGTAAGACCGCCGTTGCCGTGGTGTCCCATAGTAAGGTAATCGGCATGAAGATCTTCTTCAGAAAACTTGGACATAATGATGTCAGCCTGTGTCCTTCCTACGTCACCGCAGAAAAGCCATGAGAGATCTTTTGCAGAGAACTTAAGCATGAGTGAGCCGTCGTTAGCGGCGTCGCCGTCGATTTTCGCAGTGTAATCGTGGAAAACGTCTACGGTAAGTCCGTAAAGATCGAACGTGTCTCCGGTGTAAAGGAATTCAAGGCGGTCGTCGCCCTTCGTAAGTTCTTCGAAGGTTTCAAAGTCTTCGAACATATCCCATTCCTGAGCTTCTGAAGTATATCTGTCGTAATCGAAGTCGGAGGCGTATATCTTGTCTATCGTTATGCCGTTCTCTTCCATGTGAGCGTAGATCTCGTTAAAGGCACCTACGTGATCGAAGTGGGGGTGAGAGATGAACCATGCATCAACATGTCCGCCGTGTTCGTTGATGACTTCCTGAACCAAAGGCGCATCACCCGTCCAGCCGCCGTCGATTATTATAAGCTTGTTGTCAGGTGTCTCAATCGTGTAGAACATCGACTGGGAGACCAATCCCGAATACTGTGTTACGCGGTATTCTTTCCTTACAAAAGCGAGTGTATCCAATTCGATCCTGCCGAATCCTATGAACGTGATAAGGGAGAGGAAGAGGATCATGATATCGAGCATCTTGATGAGTATAAGACCTCTCGTTCTTCCTTCTCTGATGTGATAGAGGATTATGCCCATTACGGTTGCAAGGAATACGAGGAATACTGAGTGCATCGTCGGGCCGATGCTGATATACATAAGTACGAGAGACATGAAGATTCCTACGATGGCTTCGAATGACTCGCCCGATGTTCTGGTGTTCTTCTGCCTGTACAGGCGCATTGCCCTGATGATGGATACGAGAAGAAGAACGAAGCCGAATGTTGATCCCATGATGATCTCATCGTTGCCGTTCGCGAATATATCGATGTTGTTGGCTTTGCTTAAGATAATGGAAAGACCGAGCATGAGCGTTACGATGAATCTGAAGATGTAACCGCGCAGGGGCTTTTTGAAGTAGAAGTCAGAGAACTTTCTTATCGACAAAGATACTATGGTAATGATGACCACAGGAATCACATATCTTAATACCGTCATGGGATTAAATCCCGGGATTGATTCCAGGGTGAGAAGGTAGAAGTAACGGACGTAGTTTGAGTGGATGCTGTCATTTGCCTCTATGTAGGAAACCATGGGATAGAGGAAAGATTCTCCGTGAAGGTCGACGTTAAAGACCGTCACATATTCACGAAGACGCGCATAAGACGGTGAGAGATTAGTCTGACATAATCCTATGTATGTAAATACACCCCACAAGGCAACTATGACGAATTCAGGGAACAGCAGTTCCTTAGTGTCAAAATCGTTGAGACCGGAACGTGCCATTCGGACAAATTCTTTCCTCTTTATAAGTAACAGGATTATGCTTATTAATGCTGCGACAACAAGAGTGTAGAACCATACCTTGGATGCTTTAAGATTGCTCCAGCCCGTGAATCTGAACTTCAGGAATGCATATGCCGTAAAGCCCATCAATTCGAGACAGAATCCTCTTATGACACCGTCACGGATTATTCGTTCGGATTTACCTATCCAAAGCTCGTAAGCAAGACCCATAAGGACGGGAGAGATGAGTATGTAAATTAAGTTAATATAACTCATTAGTCTTTTGTCTCCCGGTTAACCCTCAACACTGTTCCACTGCTTCTTATAATCTCTCGGTGACTGACCGAAGAACTTCTTGAAAGTCTCAGACATATAGCTTACACCATTAAAGCCCGTCAGGTCTGCTATCTGCTTCAATGTATATGAACCTGAGCGCAGATGTTCAGCGACCTTACGTGCACGAAGATGCATAAGATAATTGATGGGTGATTCACCTACGAACTGGTTAAAAAGGTTGTTGCAAAGCGACTTGCTGACATTGCCTGCTGAGGCAATCTGCTCGAGTGTAATAGTCTCTTTGTAGTTGTTGTTCATGAAGTGGAGCATTGTCTTAAACGACATCAAGCGGGGGTCAAAGTTCTTATCTTCAGCTACGGGACCGTAGTCTTCCATCTTTTTCATTATGAGTTCCCACATGAGAAAAAGCCTCTTGGTTATCTCGAAAGCGTTATGCCTGTGATCGGGAAGATCGATCATCAGATCATACATATCCTTGGTATAAGTATTTATATAACGGAATCTGATAAAGGGTAATTCCGGATTATCAATGACGGGTCTTATCGCTTCCATCTCAACAGTAACTGATGACATTAGGATGGAGGGGTGGACAACGAAGATAACGTACTTTGCCAATTGGTCATCGACACTCATGCTGTAGTGAATCTGATTGGAATTGACTACGATGGTATCGCCTTCGTGAAGTATGACAGTCCTGCCGTTGACGGAGTACGCCATCGTGCCTTCTGTGACCGTCACTATCTCGAGGTCTTCGTGGTAGTGGGGGACTCTTTCCCAGGTGCATTTGGGCTCGACCCAGCCTGCGTAGATATAGGACGGGAATGAGGGATTATCGTAATTAACAATCTCAGAGCCGTCATCACGCTTGACTATGAGTCCCATCAATTCTTTTTTCATAACAATATTTCCTTTGAATGCTCGAAATTATAACAATATTCTTAGGATGTGTAAGATAGTTATTAAAATGAACTATAAACACACTATATTTGTGTCGTTGCTAACAATATACTTGCTATAGAATTACAAATCAAGTCTGGGAGGGAACAAAAATGGAAGAAATGGCTTTGGTAATGAACAAGGTTTGCAAAGACTTTAAGGTTCTTAACCGCCATGAAGGTTTGAAGGGAAGTATTCAGGATCTTTTCTCTCGTGACTATAAGACCATATCCGCAGTAAAGGATGTGTCTTTGGAAGTAAAGAGGGGAGAGATCATCGGATATCTCGGACCTAACGGAGCAGGCAAGTCTACAACCATCAAGATGATGACAGGCGTACTTGAGCCTACATCCGGAGACATCCTTGTTAACGGTAAGGTTCCTTACAAGAACAGAACTGAGAACTGCGAGAATATCGGAGTTGTATTCGGTCAGAGAAGTCAGCTTTGGTGGTCTTTGCCTTTGATCGAGTCCTTCAAGCTCCTGCGTGATATCTATATGGTGCCGCAGAAGGATTATGAGAACATGATCGAGCTTTACAGATCGCTCGTAGATATCGAACCGATTCTCCATAAGCCCGTAAGACAGATGTCTTTGGGACAGAGAACATTAAGCGATATCCTTGCAGCATTCCTTCATAATCCTGCGATCGTATTTCTTGATGAGCCGACGATCGGTCTTGATGTATCAATGAAGGATAAGATCCGTTCTTTGATCAAGGGTCTTAATAAGGAGAAGAACACAACAGTTATCCTGACAACTCACGACATGGGTGACGTTGATGCTCTTTGCAAGAGGATAGTCATCATCGATAAGGGTACGAAGATCTACGATAACGACATCGAACATCTTAAGGGTTACTTCGGTTCTTACAGAACACTTCACATGAAGCTTAATGACGATACCTGGGAGTCGATGCTTATCGATGAGAAAGAGACGGACATTATGGATGTCATTATGAAAAAGCAGAAGGAAACAAAGATCAAGGATATCCGTCTTGAGGAGATCTCCACCGAGGAGGTCATCAAGAAGATCTACGAAGGAGTGGCTGTATGAATCCGCGTAAATTATTCGCACTGACACGTGCAGGCATAATGGAGTCACTGCAGTTCAGATTGGGTACGTTCGTAACCTTGTTCGCGAACCTGCTCTATCTCGTGCTCGTATATTATCTTTGGAAAGCAATCTATGCTTCATCCGGTGTTGATGTAGTTAACGGCATGACTTTCACGGATACGATGATCTATCTCATTCTCGCTACATCTCTATTCAACTTCCTTGAGATGTTCGTTGTTTGGGACATGAGCCGTTCGATTCAGTCGGGTAAGATCATCCTCGATCTTCTTAAGCCCATGAAGTTTAGAAAGTATACATTCTGGAGTTACTCTGGAAGCCACGTCGTATCGTTCATCATGACGTTCCTGCCGACATTTGTCGTCGTTATGATCATCACACACGGAGCGATCCACATGGGTATCAATCTTTTGTGGTTCATCATCTCTACGGTCTTTGCATTGATCGTTAACTTCAATATAGAGATGCTCGTAGCGACATTGTGTCTCTACACTGAATCAACATGGGGCATCAACATCGTTAAGGAGACGATCGTACTTCTTCTGTCAGGTGCTTCGATCCCGCTCGCATTCTTCCCCGAGAAGCTTCGCGAGGTCGTACAGTATCTGCCGTTCAGAGCCGTATACGATATACCGTTGACCATTCTTTTGCAGAAGAACGGTTCTGATACGATCGAGGGCCTTCTGCCCATGTTCGCACTTCAGGTTATCTGGATCGTAATACTTACAGCAGCAGGAACTTTGTTCTGGAACTATTCGGTGAAGAAGATCACCGTGAACGGAGGCTGATCATGGAAGGACAACATGTAAGAGGACTTGGCTTCTATGCCAAACTGTACAGAAAGATCCTTGTTCAGGATCTGAAGACGAAGATGAGCTACAGAGCTGACTTCATCATCTCCACATTCGGAATGATCATGACTAATCTTGCAGGTTTTGTAACCTTCCTGATCCTGTTCAAGAACTTTCCGACGATTAACGGTTGGGACTACTACCATATGCTGTTCCTGTACGGCTTCTCGCTTGTGGCATTGACCCCTGTTCAGTGCTTCTTCGATAACAACTGGA
The DNA here is from genome assembly GCA_946405115.1 of uncultured Clostridia bacterium. GTDB lineage: Bacteria > Bacillota > Clostridia > Saccharofermentanales > Saccharofermentanaceae > Saccharofermentans. The sequence continues at coordinate 6,148 of CAMJGB010000075.1, forward strand.
ACTTGAGATTCATGGTCTACAGCGGCGACTTCATCAAGTATTGCTTCAGACCGGTTAATGTTTTCTTCTACTTCATATCGGAGGTCTTCGATGTGAAGGGATTGGGACAGCTTGCATTCGGTGTGGGAACACTGATCTATTCATGGATTCATATAGGCCTTCCTGTTACTTTTATGATCATCCTGAAGCTCATTGTTTTCCTTATCACAGCATCATTGTTTATGATCGCTTTGATGAATGCAGCAGCAGCTACATGCTTCTGGATCAAGAACTCTGGCTACGTTATGGTCATCATGTTCAGGTTCAAGGACTTTGCCAAGTATCCTGCGAGCATCTTCTCGGGAATCTTCAAGATAGTATTTACTTTCATCATCCCGATCGCTTTCGTAGCATACTATCCGAGCTTGGTTATTCTTGATCCGGATAATGTACCGCTTCTGTCGATCCTTTCACCGGTGCTCGGCATAATCTTCTTCTGGTTAAGCTATAAGTTCTGGATGTTAGGCGTCAGAAAATACGATTTTACGGGATCTTGACCACCTCCGAGGTTTTACTGAAGAATTTCCTCATTTTCCTTCGCACTGTAATGGTATAGTTGTGGAGGACATGAGGATTTTCTTTCTGATATCAGAATATTATGATATTATTGTCATGTTATTTTTAGGGATTCTTGAGGAGAACGGAAGAAATGGGTTTATTCGACACACTTAAGAGTACTATCTCACAGGTAGGCGGAACTAAGCAGACTGCAGCTCCCGCTCCCACACCTGTAAGAGCTTCACAGACAACGGTTGTAAAGGGCACACCCGCTCCCGCACCTACACCTGATTCATTCAAGGTTAAGTTCGGAAGTACAATGCCTTATTATGATCCTGAGTACGGCAACCTTGAGGTTAATTACAACGGATTTGCTGATGTTAAGTCTGCAAGTTGGGCAAAGGATCCCAAGAAGGAAGAGTTCGTAAGCCAGCTCATCGTTAATGCAATGACGAAGGGCATCATAAAGGCAGGAGAGAACAAGACGCCTTACAAGGATCTCAGTAAGCTTTTAACGACATTCAGAACGGATACGATAGCTGCTCTTAATGAGAAGAATATCGAAGTTAATACCCTTGCACTTAATACAATTGCTCTGACGGCACAAAGCCGCGAGATCGTTAAGGCTAAGGATGACGCGAAGAAGCAGTAATTTCCAAGCTTAAAGTAAGACAATAATAAAGCCGGGCAATGCCCGGCTTTTGTTTTGCTTTTCGATAAGTATCAGTTTTTCTTCTTCAATGCGTAGAAAGTAAGACCTGCAGTATAAACGGCAAGTATACCGCCTATGATAAGAAGCGTGCCGCCAAAAGATGCATTGTCGCTGATGTAGTAAGGAACAAGCATGGAGGCTATGTCGTGAGGCGTGAAGCCTGCATGAGCCATTGCTTCCTTCGCATACTTAAGCTGGTCGTTATTCATCTTCTGAAGGTAACCATCGATGTGTATAGTTACTGTGTTGTATTCGATGTTATCGCTTCTGTCTCTCCACCATGCAACAGTGTTGTCGACGATTGTATCTGCAGTATCGAAGTAAGTGTTGTTTATCTTAACTCCGAGAAGTCTGTCGATCGTGTAATAGTCGTTGTTTGAATCGTAAACAACGTGGGGCATAAGATAATCGCGACTTATCTCAGTGCCGTTATCAGAGGTGTACATATACTGGCCGATGAGAATATCGACATCCATCTCAACATGCTGACCTGCGTGAAGTTGGTTCCAGTCCTTGTGAGTCTTGGAAAGGTCGATGGGCTTCTGGTGTACGCGGTACCAGCCTATACCTCCTAATACGAGAAGGACGATCGCGAAGACAGCCAATATACCGCATCTTACGAGCGTGATGATCTTGGGTTCGTTCTTAATAGAGAAAAATCCGAACATTGTTTACCTCTTTGGTTACTTTACTGATCTGAATTCACCTGTTACGGTGTCAATCACTGGGAACTCACAAGTACCGATGGGGGAGCCGTCCCTATGCGTAGAGAAAACATCGCATGAAATTACGTTGTTTCTTTTGCTTACGCAAGGCACCGGAGTGTGTCCCACAACCTGTGTCAGTGTGAATTCCTCGAACATTCTATCATCAGTATACTGCGGACGATACCATATAGGAGAAATATCTGTCCACAATATCTCGGAGTCGAGTTTATTTATCGCACGTATAACCTTATCTATATCATTCCACTTACGCTCGTCTACATGTGTCTTCACAAACTTCTCGCACAATCCTCCGTGCAGGAATAACACGTTGTCTATCCTGTGTATGTAGGAGATCTGATCAAGTGACGTCAAAGTACGCTTAAGCTCGTTAAGTTTGTTGTTAACGGTGCTTATCGCATACGGGGAGAATCCGGTCTCGTTATAAGCCCAAACATAACTTAGGTCGTGGTTGCCGTAACACCAAAGAGTGTCCGGGTGATCTTTCTGGAATTTGATCGCACGGTCGAAAGTCTTCTCATAAAGATCTATATCAAATTCCTTCTTCCAGTCGTCGGGAAGATCCATGAGGCATACCGCTTTTGATGCGATTCCTGAATTCAAAAGCTCGTCTGCACGGTCGAATAATTCAGGTTTAAGATGAACATCGGGTATTACCAGGACTTGCATAAGAATTAAGCATAACTCCGCAATTAATATTGATATATGTTAGAATAATAACAGTATATTTTAGTGCGGTAAAGGAGTTATCATATGAGAATTGCAGTTACTTATGAG
>CAMJGB010000076.1 GCA_946405115.1 uncultured Clostridia bacterium
AAGAAGGAGCCTAAGACAGGAACCTTCAAGCCTGAGGTTGATGTTAATAAGAAGAACGAGAAGCAATATCTGCCGGATTTTCCTTATGACTTTAAGACGGTGCTCTCGGTATTGCTCGTAATATGTGTTCTTGTGTTGGTATGGTTCGTGACATTCCACCCCACGATGCGAATCGATCACATCGAGATCAACGGAAACTACGAGTTCTCGGATGAGAGAATCATGGACGAGCTTGGAGTTCATATCGGCGACCACATCTTCACACCGACACTGTTCAATGCGATGGCGCTTGAAAGAAGTACGCCTTATATCCAGGACATTGATGTTCATGTGGATTTCCCTTCGGGACTTGTTATAAACGTTACGGAGAGACACAGACTTGCCTATATACGCGTTCCTGACGGGTACTGCGTTATCGATGACGAGGGCGTAATACTTGATTTTTGCACATTCGATACAGCCGTTGATGTTCATCCTGTATTGTGCGGACTTGACATTAACAGCGTAGTAATAGGCCAGAGGACAGATATTACGGAGTCTTTGAAGTTCCGCAAGATGATCCTCGTATTAGGGGCCGTGCTTGATGCGGACAGAAGTTCCATAAGAAATGACGGCTACAGCTTCTATGACAGTGTTCAGGAGATCCGTGTTGTATCTTCAGGTCTCATCTTCCTTACGGTAGAGCTTCCGGACGGCACAGTCCTTCAGGTTAAGCTTGCGGGAGTCGAGAATATCGACGAGAACATGCAGTGGCTTCTTTATGCTATAAGAGCCGATGCATTCGAAGGATTGCCCGCAGGATCGCTCGATATGACCGAGGATGAGAAGATATATCGTGCCTATAATACTTAATATTTTAATATTAAAGTAATATACCCTAATTGCATTAACTGGAAAAAAAGTTTAACATTAGTGCGGTATAAGTGAAATTATCTATTGTGATAGTACAACATTTAGATTAAAATTTATTTGATTGTACTATATATAGTAGATTGAACTATTTTAAGAAGAGACATGGAGGATCTGACGATGTCTGATAAAAGAGGATTTGTTCTGGACGAAGATCATTTCGCCACTATTAAGGTAATTGGCTGCGGTGGCGGAGGATGTAATGCTGTTGACAGAATGATTGACAGCGGAGTTCAGGGAATTGAGTTCATTTCAATCAATAGTGATAATCAGGCACTTGCTAGAACTAAGTCTTCCATTAAGGTACAGATCGGTGAGAAGGTCACAAGAGGTCTTGGATGCGGAGCTGATCCCAGCATTGGTGAGAGAGCTGCAGAAGAGTCTAAGGACGAGATCGCCGAGGCTATTTCCAATACAGATATGCTCTTCATCACTGCCGGCATGGGCGGTGGTACAGGAACAGGTTCCGCTCCTGTAGTTGCTCAGATCGCTCAGGAACTCGGAATCCTCACAGTTGCTGTAGTAACAAGACCTTTCGGATTCGAGGGTGCCAGAAGAGCTCAGAACGCTGAGAAGGGTATCCGTGAACTCGAGAAGTATGTAGATGCTCTCGTAGTTGTTTCTAACGATAAGCTCCTTGAGGTTGTTGATGACGATACATCCTTCGAGGAAGCATTCAATATGGCAGACCAGGTATTGAAGTTCGGTGTCGCTGGTATTTCCGACCTCGTAGCTATCCCCGGACTTATCAACCTCGACCTTGCTGACGTAAGAAGAGTAATGACAAAGGCTGGTATCTGCCACATGGGTATCGGTCGTGCATCTGGCGAGGGCAGAGCTACAGCAGCCGTAAGACAGGCTATCAACTCACCTTTGCTTGATACAACAATCGAAGGCGCTAACGGCGTAATCATCAACTTCACAGGCGGACGTAACATGAAGCTCCAGGAGATCGACGCAGCTGCTAAGCTCGTTCAGGAGTCTGTTGCACCTGAGGCTGAGATCATCGTCGGTGCTGTTATCGATGCATCTCTCGAAGATGAGATCATGATCACAGTTATCGCTTCCGGATTTGATAATTCAATCAATGCTTCTGCTAACCACAGAGCATCAACATCTATTCTTTCACGTAACAATCCCCAGCTTGTAAGCGAGCCCAGACAGCCCGCTCCTGTTACAACAACAAGCAGAAGTTCTTACAGCAGCAGACCTGAGCCCGCTCCGGCACCTGCTCAGAGACAGGCTGCTCCGGGATTCTTGTTCGGTGATGATTCTGTAAATTCCCGTGTTCAGGCAGCTCGTGAGCCTGAGGCAGCAGCTCCTGCTCCTGCACCGGCAGCTGAGCCGGCACCCGCACCTCAGCCCATTCCTACACAGAGCCGCTCATACACAATGCCCACACAGCAGCCCGCTCCGGCACCTGCTGCACCCAGCCAGTACGGCGGCAAGCCTCAGGTTAACGTAACCCCTGATGCTGAAGGACCTTCACAGCCCAGAACAGCTAAGCCCTGGTTCATGTTCGGAAACAAGGACAGCAACCAGTAATGAAGTGTCCCAAGTGTGGAGCAGACAACGATAAAGTGATTGATACACGCCCCTCTGATGAGGGGCGTGCCATTAGGCGCAGAAGAGTCTGTATCGAATGTGAGTACAGATATTCGACAACTGAGCGTGCTGAAGTACTTGGCATGAAGGTCGTTAAGAAGGACGGTACGCGTCAGGATTTCTCGAGAGAGAAGCTTATGGCAGGTCTTGCATCGGCTTGTTCGAAGAGACCGGTATCGAATGCGAATCTCGAGAAGATAGTAGATGAGGTCGAGAATGCGCTTAATGATCAGCGTAATCATGAGATCTCAACGAATGCTATCGGCGAGATCGTAATGGAGAGACTTAAGAAGCTTGATAAGGTCGCATATGTAAGATTCGCTTCCGTATACCGCGACTTTACGGACATTAAGTCTTTCACATCTGAAGTTGAGAAACTAGATAAAGAATAAGGATAATATAGGGGAGGAAACTCTTATGGCTAAGAAAGTACTTATTATTGATGATGATGCTGACATCATAGAGCTTGAGAAGCTCTACTTTGAGAAGGAAGGCTACGAAGTCGTTTCATGCATGCAGGGTGATAAGGCTGTAGCAACTTTCAATGTCACAAAGCCTGATATCATCATCCTCGATCTGATGCTTCCCGGCATGGACGGAAACGACATTTGCCGCGAGATCAGAAGAGTTTCCGATGTACCTATCATCATGCTCACAGCAAGAACAGATACTCTCGACAGAGTTGTAGGACTCGAGCTTGGTGCCGATGACTACGTACCTAAGCCTTTCGAGCCGAAGGAGCTTCTTGCAAGAGTTAAGGCAGTCTTGAGAAGAACAGAGAAGACTGCAGCTGCAGCTCCTGAATCCGAAGCTGCGGAAGAGGGCGGACAGAAGACAGATGTAGTTACATTCCCCGGTCTTACAGTAGATAAGGTTAAGTATGTAGTTACAGCTGACGGCAAGGAAGTTTACATGCCCCCGAAGGAGCTTGAGCTTTTGTTCTTCCTCGCATCTAATCCTAACCGCGTATATTCAAGAGAGCAGCTTCTCGAGAATGTATGGGGCTACGATTTCTTCGGTGAGTCCAGAACAGTAGACGTTCACATCAAGAGAATCCGTGAGAAGATCGAGGTTCCCGGTGTTGAGCGCGAATGGTGCATCAGAACAGTCTGGAGCAGAGGATACAAGTTCGAGACTAAGTGATTATGGGTAACTCCTATAAGTACAAGTCAGTCTCTACGGATTTTGCCGTATTCCTGAATACGTTTCTTATCATAAGCACAGTAATAGTTTTTGCTGTGCTTATTTTTATCTCGTATCAGAATATCAACAACGAGTACATCGGTAACTCGATGTCTAATTCTGCGAGCCTTTGTGCCGATGCTGCGTCAGATTATCTGCTTCTAAGTGAGAATGCAGATGATGCGGATGTGGAAATGCTCATGAACATCTACATTCGTTCGAACATTCTGGCGGATAACGGTGCTGTGTACATCGTAGCCCCTGATTCGAGAATCCTTTATTCCAACAACTGGGCATTGCAGGAAGTTGATGTAACCTCAACCATCAAGCTTGCGATAAATGAGGTAGCTTCAAAACCTACTGAGACATTCCAGGAATACTATGAGACCTCTGCGACAGGCGGATATATCGTTACAGCAAGGAAGATTGATAACAACGATCTTTATGCTGTTGTTATCACCGAGACGAATGCTTCATACTTTGTAAACGAATATCTCTCGCTCATTTTCTATCCTGTACTCGTATCGATGGTCGCCGCGATTGCCCTGTTTATCGGATTTATCGGACTTACGATCAGACCTCTTCGTAATATCTCGAAGACTGTATCAAAGGTTGCCGAGGGTGACCTTACTGCAAGAGTTGATGAGAAATATACACATACCGGCGACAGCACCGGAATGCTTACGCTGTCTTCAGACCTTACGGACATGGCACGCGACGTTAATGCCATGATTGAGGTTCTTGAGAACCAGGAAAATGACCGTGCAATCTTCATCTCATCGGTTGCACACGATATCAGGACTCCTCTTACATCCATAAACGGCTTTGTAACTGCCATGATGGACGGTACGATCCCTCCTGAGCTTTATGAGAAGTATCTTACGAAGATCAAGAATGAGGTCGATAAGATCAGATCACTTGTTGTCTCCATGACAGAAGCGTCATCTTTGTCTCATGTAGACCCTGAACTCATGGACGAATTTGACCTCAAGGAGGCTGTCGAAGAGCTCGAATCCGAGCTTGAACCTCAGCTTAAGGCGAAGAATATTACCTTCGAGTCAAGGATCGACGAAGAGGGCGGAACCAAGGTCTACGGAGAGATCCAAATGCTGTGCAGAGTTCTGCTTAACATTGTTACAAACGCAATAAAATTCACGCCTGAGGGCGGTAAGATAATTCTGTCGTCAAGAATGTACAAGAACAAGGCGAGGATCATTACGGTCGAGGATTCAGGCCCCGGAGTAGAGCCTGAGAAGCGTCAGAGAGTGTTCGAGAGCTTCTATAAGACAGACCCTTCACGTAAGCAGGAAGGATTCGGTCTCGGACTTTACATCTGTAAGCAGATCCTCGTCGGTCACGATCAGATGATCCGTCTCGATGAGAGCCGTGAACTCGGCGGCGCGATGTTTATCTTTACATTCCCGATCCCTCCCGAGAGAGGTTGATAATGAGAAAATCCGATAAGATCAAGCTTGCTGACCGCACTTGGGAGGCACTGTCTGCAGCGTTTCCTGATGCTTCGTGTTCCCTGGATTCAGATTCGCCTGAGCGCCTTGCCATAAGGGGCATTCTTTCTGCGCAGTGTACTGATGTGAGGGTAAATATCACTGCGGGCGAGCTTTTCGAGAAGTATCCTTCCATGGCCGATATTGATGCGCTCCCGCAGGACGAACTTGAAGTGTTGATAAAGCCGTGCGGTCTTTATAAGTCGAAGGCGAAGTCGATTAAGACTTTCGCGCACTTGTACTGCACGAAGTGGGGCGGGGAAGTGCCCCGCGATGTTAATGCTCTCATGGAGTGCCCCGGAGTCGGTAAGAAGATCGCGAACCTTATCGTGGGGGAGATCTACGGTATCCCCGCTGTAGTCGTCGACACGCACTGTAAGCGTGTCATGAAAAGGATCGGCATTACGACGCACGACGAGCCTTTGAAGGTTGAAGCTGACCTTGTTGAAGTGTTCCCCGAGGATACTTGGATTTCCTTGGGACACAAGGCGGTTGAACTCGGCCGCACATACTGCATCTCACGCGCACCGAAATGTGACGTGTGCCCGCTTAATGACTTCTGTAAGAGGGCAGGCGTATGAGTACAGGCAAGGTTACATTAGGAAGTCCCGTTACGGCACTTTACGGCGTCGGTGAGGAAGCTGCGAAGAAGCTCGCGCGCCTTGAGATCTCGACTGTATTCGACCTTATCTCATTCATTCCGCGCCGCTACAACGACTGGTCTGATGTTACATCTATAGAATGCTGCGAGGAGGGACGTGAGATCTCGTTTCTCGGCACTGTCACGACTGCCCCTGTCCGGAAAGGATTTAAGAAGCAGTCGCCGGTTGCTTTCTATGTAAGCGACGGCACGGGACGTATTGAATTATCTTACTTTAATGCGCCTTATATAATCGACAAGTTTATGGTGGGCGATAAGATCTTTGTGCACGGCACGGTGTCGTATTACGGAGTTCATGCGCAGATCGTAAATCCGTTCTGTGAGAAGGCCGCATCCACGGATGAGTTAAGACTCGTTCGTCCTGTTTATCACTTAACTGCAGGAATTACTTCCAACATGATAAATAAGTGGGCGATGACAGCTTTGAAGCTTGTGAAGGATCAGATTCCTGACATCATTCCCGAGTCGCTTCGCACAAGCGAGAACCTTTGCAGTGCGGCTGAAGCATATGAGTGGGTGCATGCACCGTCATCATTATCTGAAGCAGCAGAAGGAAGAAGAAGGATCGCATTCGAAGAGCTGATACTTCTTGGAATCGGAATGAAGTATTTCATGGCGACGGGAGGTCCCGATGAAGTCGCACCGATTGTAATCCCGACAAGTAAATTGTCTCCTGAATCTGCTAACCGTTGGAAGACTGTAATCGGTAACCTCGGCTTTAATCTTACGGGCGATCAGAAGAAAGCAATCGCTGACATTCAGCACGATCTTATGGGCAGCAAACCTATGAACCGTCTGGTTCAGGGAGACGTTGGATCAGGTAAGACGGCGGTCGCTATCCTTACGATGGCGATGGCTGCGATCATGGGCAAGCAGTCCGTTCTTCTTGCTCCGACTTCGGTTCTTGCAAAGCAGCATTATGATTCTGCATGCGCTTTGTTGAAGAACTCAGATATCAATGTTGCACTGCTCCTCGGTAAGACGAAGGCATCGCTTAAGAAAGAGATAAAGACACAGCTTCGCGAAGGTGAAGCTTCAGTGATCATCGGTACACATGCCGTGCTTACGGATGACGTTCAGTTTAATGATCTGTCACTTGTAATTGCTGATGAGCAACATCGATTCGGCGTTAAGCAAAGAGAGAAATTATTGATATCAAGAGACGGTTCCGACGGCATCAATGCCGTCCATAATCTTGTCATGACGGCAACGCCGATTCCGAGGACTTTGGCGATGGTAATCTACGGCGATATGGCAACTTCTGTAATCCGTGAGAAGCCCGCGGGACGTAAGGAAATCCAGACGCATTTCCTGCCTTATACAGACGGTCAGGATATCTATAACGTGCTTCTTGCGAAACTTCGTAAGAATGAGCAGGCTTACATCGTATGTCCGAGAATCGATGACGACTCCGAGGTTGTCGCGCCTGATGAATTCTACTTCGATGACCTTCTTGAATCGGTCAATGAGAAGCCGGAAGCTGTCAGCGTTAAGACTATGAAGAAGAGGCTTGATGATCACGGAATCTCATCGCAGTACGAGACGGCTGTTCTTTACGGCTCGATGAAAGAATCTGCCAAGCTTGAAGTAATGGAAAGATTCTTAAGCGGTGAGATAAAGATTCTTATCTCAACTACTGTAATCGAGGTCGGAGTCAATAATCCGAATGCCACGATGATGATGATCATGAATGCTGAAAGATTCGGTCTTTCAACACTTCATCAGTTACGAGGACGTATCGGCCGTGGCGATAAGCAGTCATATTGTGTATTATGTTCTGACTCAAAGACAGAACAGGCTTTGTCACGAATGAAGCTGATGTGTGAATGTTCTGACGGTTTTGAACTCGCAGGTAAGGATCTTGAGTTAAGAGGCCCCGGCGACTTCTTCGGAACGCGTCAGCACGGTATTCCGACGCTTCGAGCTGCAAACCTGTTTACCGATGCGCCTTTGGCTAAGGTAGCCTGTGATGAGGTAAATAAGCTTTTCGAGCGGGGCGGGAAAGAAGCCTCGGATCTAATGGGAAATATCGGCACCATGTTCAGGTTAAGGTTTGCCGATAAGATGGGGACATTGTAATGCCAAGAGTAGTAGCAGGAAAGTTCAGAGGTATCATCCTCGATGCTCCCAAGGGAGACAATACAAGACCTACTTCCGACAAGGTGAAGGAGGCGCTGTTCTCAATCATTCAGACGCATGTGCCGGGTTCGGATTTTGTTGACCTGTTTGCAGGAACGGGCGGCATCGGCATAGAAGCATTGAGCAGAGGCGCCTCCTCAGTCGTACTTGTTGAGAAGGCAGGACAGGCGTGCGGAGTCATCAAGACCAACCTTAATAAGCTTCGCCTTGATGAGGAAGATGACATTAAACTCATGCGTGCGTCATACGATGCGGCACTTGCTTCTTTGGCAGAAGAAGGACGCAAGTTTGACATCATATTCATGGATCCGCCGTACCGCTTCGCACAGAAGACAGCAGAGGTCGCATGCCATCTCATCTTAGAGCACGATCTGCTAAATGACGACGGGCTTTTCATAGTGGAACACTCGTCTGAACTGCCTTTTGTAACAGATGTAATGAACATGAAACTGAATCGTTCTTGTGCCTATGGTTTAGCCGTGTTAACATTCTTCTCGAAGTATGGTTAACGGCGGAGGGTGTAAGTGGTAACGCTTCTTTTCCCAGGAAGTTTTGATCCCTTTACCAGAGGTCACAGAGATATCGCGCGGAGAGCTGCGAAGATCTGCGACAAGCTTTATGTTGCTGTTATGAATAATAATAAGAAGACTTATTCTTTCACATTGGAAGAAAGAGTTGAGATGGCTAAGAAGGTATTGGAAGAGTATCCCAATATAGAAGTCATCGGAAGTACGGGTCTTCTTGTTGA
>CAMJGB010000077.1 GCA_946405115.1 uncultured Clostridia bacterium
TATCGCATAATTCCTGACTCAACTCCTGATTTCACACTCAAATCAGGAACTCAACAAGGAATCAACAATCATCCCATCACAAAGTAATCCGGCTGCTTCGATTCCTTCTCCCAGAATTCGAAAAGAGTGTTCGCGATTATCTTGTCGAAGTAGCCGACTTTGCCGTCGGGCTTTAATACGACATATGCGTCTTCAGCGACTTGAATGAACGGAATGCTTCTGTCGGGCATTGTAATTGACGCAGCTTCATCGGGGCTCATGATGCGGTTGATAAGGTGCTTATTGCCTTTAATACTTCCGCATCCGACGTCCTGATAGAACCAGCGAAGCTCATACGGGAACTCACGTCCCATCTTCTCTTCGGCCGCGCTGATAACTTCTTCACCGACCGGGATACAGTCCAAATTATCGTTAGAGATTAAATACTCATAAACGGAAACATCACGCGGCTCTTTGTTATTGCGAATCGCATTAATCGAAGCCGGAGATAAATATCTGTCTGACCTAGTTCCCTGTTTAAAGAACTTGGCATGAAGCTTTCCAAAGTCGCCGGAACGGTATTCCTTCTCAGTCAATCTGAAACAATTAAAGTACGTGGCAATCCCGCCGGTCTCAACCTTCATGATGTACATCTCCAACTCAGGAGAGAACCCGACTATATAGTGATCGTAGATTCTTTCTAGCTCTAATTTCATAATCCGTCACACACTCAAAATCATGTCGTAGACTTCATTTCTTAGGTTTTGCTAAACCTAATTATACAGGATTATTCGTAAGAGATTATCAAAGTGATTCCGGCGTCCATTGTCTGAGAAGCGAGTTCAATTGATTCGCCGGGCTCAAGCTCAATCTCTTCAATGGGGTCAGCACGAAGATTGATAGTACCGTCACTGTTCTTCTCAATGAGGCAGCCGTCTACAGAAAGAACTATCAAATCCTCAGTCACGGATTCGATCTCAATCGTACCGTCGCGGTCATCAAAAACTACATCGCCTGCTTCAAGGGGATTATAAATAACCGGATCGTGTGTATTTGAACCCTGCTCGTGCCAAACAATCTCCTGTACGGAAAGTGTCGCATCCACAGGACCCTTCGGCTCTTCAGGCTTCCCACAGCCTGCGAAAGCAAAAGCCACTGCTAACAAAACTACCGGTAACAATATCTTGGTCTTCATAACACTTACCTCCTATCCATTAGACGGATATCCGGCCGCGCAGGTCACAAGACCGATATCGCAATGACAAATGATAAAAAACGCTTCTTCATAGACTCATTCTACCATCAACCCCTCTCCACTCATAAAAGAATTTAATGTTTGTTAAAAGACTTTTACTTCTCGCGCGTATAAAATAAAGCTACAAGAAGTGGAAGAATAAGTATTAGGGGGAGAACTATGTATTATTCATCGATAGATCTTCTGGCAATATTGATATTGCTTCTGGAAAATAACGATATCATCTTCAACGGGGCAAATCTGGTGAAGCTTAAAACCTGGATGATGTACAGGCGTTTTCTGTTTGCCATTCTTGCTTACTATGTAACCGATGCGCTGTGGGGCATCATCGAATACTATAAGCTGTCCAAGCTTCTGTTTATCGACACTACCGTTTACTTCATCGCCATGTCAGCGGGCATCATTCTCTGGACAGCCTGTGTTTTCTACTATCTTAAAGCGACCGGCAGATTCGTGCGTTTCCTTGTTTGGTCAGGACGAATCCTCGCGACTGTCATCACGGCAACATCACTCATAAACATCTTCGTACCTATCATGTTTACCATTGATGATGCAAGTGTATATTCTACTTTGCCGTTAAGAAATATTCTTCTCATCGCCCAGATAGTACTGCTATTTGTTATATCGATATACGCTCTGACGGCATTTAACAAAGTCAAGGATAACCGTGATAAGCTGAAGCCCCGCTATCGTACTGTCTGTCTGTTCGGACTTATCATGGCAGTCTTCCTCACGATCCAGCTGTGGTTTCCATATCTTCCTCTTTACGCTGTAGCCTATATGATGGGCACGAGTCTTGTCAGAGTTTTTGTAATCCGTGACGAGATAGCCGAATACAGAAATGAGATTAGCGAATCCAAAAAGGTCGATGAACTTAAGAAGACTATGACTTCCCTTCTCGATAACATGCCGGCTTTAACTTTCTCCAAAGAGCCGGAAAACAGCATGTACCTTGCGTGCAATCAGGCCTTTGCCGAGTTCGCGGGCAAAAATAGCCCTGAAGAAGTTATAGGCTTAACCGATAAAGATCTCTTTGACGAAAAGACAGCAAAGCATTTCGCCGCTGACGACCGTCTTGCGATGTCGATGGACGAACCGTATGTCTTCGTCGAGGATATCGTCGACAAGGACGGCAACACGTGTCAGATCCGGACCACAAAGCTCAAGTACACTGACGCATTCGGCAGAATCTGTGTGCTCGGAATGGCTTCTGAAATTACGGACATAACTCTCATCAGGCGCGAGTTCGCGACCACCAAGGCAGAGTACGAGAAGGCAAAGGCTAACGGTCTCATCTACACCCACATCGCACAGGCCCTTGCCTACGGTTACGACGAGCTCTTCTATGTTTTCCTCGACAGCGAAGACTACATCAACTACGGCATTGACGATCACGGCCAGCTTTTCGAAAAGCGCCGTGGCCCCGGGTTCTTCGCTTCTTGTCAGGTTGAGGTTAACACGCTTGTCTGCGAGGAAGACCGCGAGATGTTCAGAACCGCGATGGTACGCGAGACCTTACTTGAGCAGATCGATATGAAGCGTGCTTTCGAGATGACATACCGCGTGCCCAAGGAAGGTGAGCCTTACTACGTGCGCATGAGAGCTACACGCGCGATGGGCGACAACAACAAGATCATCATCGGCATCACGGACGTTGACGAAGAGATGAAGATCCTCCGTGCGCAGGATCTCATTAGGGAAGCAGACTTAACACGCCGTCTTTTCGCAGCACAAATGCAGGCCAACATCGATACCATGACCGGCGTTAAGAACAAGCACGCATACATCGAGTACGAGGCACGTCTCGAGTACGCCATCAAGGAAACTTCTGAAACGAAGTTTGCCATAAGTATCCTTGACATCAATGACCTCAAGTATGTTAACGACACATTCGGACATCAGGCAGGAGACCAGCATATCAGGGAAGCCTGCAGAATCATATGTACGACCTTCAAGAGAAGTCCTGTTTTCCGTGTCGGCGGCGATGAGTTCTGCGTTATCTCCCAGGGAGACGACTACGAGCACATCGATTCTCTCGTGCAGGTGATCAAGGACCACAACAAAGAAGCCCGCGAGAACGGCGGCGTCATCGTCGCCTGCGGCATGGCCACATATAAGACCGGCGATTGCGTAGCAGATGTATACGAGCGCGCTGATCAGGCGATGTACAGCAACAAACTCGAACTCAAGGAAGGCCGCAAGATCAGATAATCAGACGAGTCCGGTGGTCATCCCCACGATTTGCACCTAGAACGGTGTTCTAGTACAATCCGCTTATGAGACATGGAATAAAGTTTTTAACGGCAGCACTTATTCTTTCATTCACGCTCGGCGTATGCGCATGCGAACGTGATCTCCCGATGCGCGAAGATCTCGAACCTAAGGTCGTAACTTATATCGAGAACAAATACGGCTTCGAGCCCGAGATCTTAGACTGGCGCACGGAAGATGAACCAATCACCAGATCATACAGCCACTACGTAACGGTGAGTGACGGAACCAATGAGTTCGAGGTCCGCGTCGGCGGTACCAGCAACATCGTCATTACCGATGACTACGAGAAAGCAGCCATCTACGAAGACATGCGCGAGTGGGCTGACAGCATACTCCCGGGTGCGGTACATGCGTTCTGCGATCACGAGTTCTTTAACGAAGAGCAGAAGTACACCGGCGATGTGTGGGAGTTCATGGAAGAGTACAATGTCTACCCGTCCATAACATTCACTTATGTCGATCAGCCGTTGGACGGCGATGAAGCAATGACTCTCTTAAGAGCAATCGAAGAACTCGGCGTCACCAACGAATACAGCATAGTTTCCTGCCCTTCGGAGGAAGCTGCAGAGATCGTATGGGCGAATGCTTTCGTTGGAGGGTACAGCGATATCATCAGTTACGCACCGTATGTCGATGAGAGCTTAAGCTATCACAGCCCTTCCTACGATATTCAGTATCACAGATATGACGTAAGAGAGGTAGACGGCTTCTGCTATTATGAGAATGTCGCACACGGAGAGGAGCCTACTCCCGACAATGAGTTCGGCATCGCGAAGACAGACGACTGTGTTTTGTCGGATCTCTTCCCCACATATATGGTTAGTAACAACCGCTCCGATCTCGACAATTATGCTAGGGCTGATATAACCCTGTACGTATTCGTGCCGCTGTCAATGATAGACGAGGAGATCGTCTACGGTGAAGATCACAACAGACCCTGTGCCAGCAACCTGATCTTCGTTCATACCAGTGACCCGAACGGCGAACCGACCGAAGCAGTAATGCTCATAATCGGCGATTATGCGATGTTTGGTGTATCCAGCGGTCTCGGCGGCGAATACTTCTCCATCAACAGAGCATCATAAAAACAAAAACAACAAAGGCCCGGAGGACTTAAACACTCCGGGTCTTTTCTTATGCATTTATACGCGCATCACTTGCTCTTCGCTTCGTGAACTACGCTGAGCACTACTGAGATCGCACCGTACAGCACACCTGCGACGGGCCATACGATCCAGGTGAATCCCCAATCCATTGTAAGGAAGCTCCAGAGGAGGAATCCTGCTGTAACTGTGAGCCAGTAAGCGGGAGCAACTGCCTTAAGAACGACATTCGTCTTGGCATTTTTGTCATAATCGCCTTCCTGTAAAAGCTTGGACTGACCGTCCTTGATTATGCCCGCATTGACGATCATGAAGCACGCGATTGCAATGCATGCGAGAAGCACAGCAACCATGGTGATAGTAAGAGCATCGCCGTGGCCGTCTACCATCGCACTTGCAACAACGCCGATAACTCCGAGGAAAACAAGTACCGTACCGCAAGTGATGGATGTCACGAACTTGGGCTGAAACTTAGAAGCCTTATCCTTTACCATGCCGTCAACGCCGTACTCGGTGTCGAAGAGTTCCTTTTCGAGCCATCCCCACTTAGAGTAAGCGATGCCCGCAGGTATAAAGAACACAAGTGAAGCTGCGACCAACAGGAGAAGTACTATCATGCCGGCGCCGCTCGCGATGCCGTCCGTGATGCCGAACAGGCCCGCGTCGTTTGCTGCAATAAGCAGAAGCAGCGGTACCGGGCACAATACTGAAAGCAGCACGCCGGTCGAGATCTTTGCCGCGAACTTCCCGTTCTCGTTAAGGAACGCGTTCGCCTCCTCCATGCTCACCCTTCGTAAGGCCTTACCCGAGTCTTCCTTGACCTCGCTTACGGGGCTCACCTCAGCTTCGTCCTTAAGAAGATAATCTGTACTCACGCCGAAAAGCTTACTCATGTCGAGTATTCTCTGAAGGTCGGGAACGCTCTGCGCACCCTCCCACTTACTTACCGATTGCCTCGAGACGCCGAGCTTATCTGCAAGCTCCTCCTGAGACCAACCGTTCTTTTTTCTCTCATCAATGATCTTATCTGCAAGTATCATTTTCATGTCCACTCCTTTTCCGTAGTCTATGGCACAACAATACCAACGACCACGGTTGCACACCATAAAGCCGACTTGTAAATGTGTCAACTGACAGTTGCAAATGCTGGTTTTATCGATATTTTAACTCAGGATGAGCGGAATAGTAGCTTTCCTTGTCAGAATACATGCGTGCATCTGCGTTGTGCATCGCCTTGAGGATATCGGGCTCCTCCGAGCTCATCGAGACACCCGCCGAAATGCTCACGTTCTTCGTGGCGGAAGCTTTCTCCCTTACGAGAGCCATTCGCTTCTCCACCTCTTCCTCAGTGATGCCGCACACTAATATCATGAACTCGTCTCCGCCCGCGCGGTACACTTCCCCGTCCTCGAAAACGCTCTGCAAAATATTCGCGGCGTCCTTGATCATCTCATCGCCTGCCGTGTGACCTTCAGTGTCGTTGACCCTCTTAAGTCCGTTCAGGTCAGCGAAGATAACGGCATAAGGCTCGGCCAGGATTTCCTTGCCCGCGACGATGTGGTCGATCCTGTTGTTCATGATGTTACGGTTATTGATGCCGGTGAGAAGATCCACGGAGCTTAGGACCTCCATCCTCTTCATGAGAAGATAGTTGGACATCTCGGAAGCGATGAAGAATGTCGTGAGTTCCAAAGTCTCCTTGATCTTGATCGTGTTATCGGAATTAAATTCACGTGTCCAGATGTATCCCATAAGCTCGTTGCCGTGTCTTAATGGGAAGAGAACCAGGCGATTAACGCCCATGCTCTTCAAAGATTCATACCAGGCTGCGTCACGATTCTTAAGTTCCTCCATGTCCTTATCGTGCTCGATGATGAAGCAGGAACTGCCCTGAAGGATGTTCAACCAGTTCATGGCGAGGTTGTAGTAGGAATCGTCGAATTTGCCTCTTACCGACGCGCAGTCGGAGCCTTCGCGTGTGGATTCGGCGATGACCTGACAGCTGTGT
This sequence comes from uncultured Clostridia bacterium, assembly GCA_946405115.1. Taxonomy (GTDB): domain Bacteria; phylum Bacillota; class Clostridia; order Saccharofermentanales; family Saccharofermentanaceae; genus Saccharofermentans. The sequence continues at coordinate 6,620 of CAMJGB010000077.1, forward strand.
TCATCGTGGTCCAGAAGAAGGACGCAGCAGCGGTCGGATTCGCAGATCTCTCTTATGTCATTGATGACGCCGTCCAAAGTCTCGAGGAAGTTCTCGGAGCTTCTGAACTTGATACAGGTCTGAAGAACGCGCGATGCATTGTCCAGTGATACGTCAGACATCTTGCCCTCATCAGCGCGGGGCGAGACGTCGTATGAATAGATGCAGTATCCCCTGTTCTCCTCCTGGGAGTCGAGCGGGAGCATGAACATGTTAAGCCACAGACCCATCTGGTAGAGATTGATGTAGGTATGAAGAGGCTCGCCTCCGAACGCGCATTTCGCGGTGAAATTCTCGAAGTTCATGTCGTGAGGGAAACAGACGTCATAGGGACAGCCGGGTTCGAACGGATGCCCGGTCAGTGCCGCTATGTCATCGCAGTGAGCCTTATTGCCGGCTACGATCCTGATGTTTCCGAAGTCATCATCCCCCAGTCTGTCGACTGACAGGATACAGGTCTTGGTCTTGTAGTCCTTAATAAGTTCGTCGTAATTCATATTGCCACCCAATTCATACCGTTATGACCAACATTGCCCAACAATAATGATTCTAGGCTTCTAATATGACCGAAACTATCAGTTACAAGTTAATAATCAATTAATTTTAATTATTGGGAGTGCGCCGCATCAGGACCACTCGAAGTTATCTTTGCCAGCGCCGAGCTCGAAATGATGCCTTACTATTCCCTTGTCTATGCCTGACATGGGGCCGCTCTTGTAGCTGAGCGTTACTTTGTTATCCTTGCCCGTGATGGTGAAGTTCTGCTTGTTAAGTGCTGTCGGTGCAAGGAGTGCTGCCTCGATTCCGTTATTAAACCACTCCGGTGCTTCACCCTCGTAGCTGCTGACCTGATCGGGTGTCTTGCTCTTGTGCTGAACGCCCTGTGTCTTACCGTGGCCTACAGCGATGATGCTTACGATCTTCTTGCCCTTAACCTGGCTTCCGACAAAGCTCCGGTTGAACGTTCCTGCCATCCACCAGGTGTTAAGGCCGTTCATCTGTGAGTAAAGGCAGAGGTCGGAACCGGCGTATCCGAGCTGTTCGTCTATGTTTTCTCTGTTATCGCCTGCGAGGACGAAGTATGAATGAACTTCCTTGCCGCTCATGAGTGTCTTGCCGAGAAGGCTTAGAGGAGACTTCTCGCTCTCGATTAATTGGATTGATAAGTCGTAAGTTTTGTTCAGCTCATCAACTCGTGATCTTAGTGTAGCTTTCTCTTCATCAGTCAAAGGAGTCCCGTCGAACTGTCTTACGGTGTGTCTCTCCCTCATTGCCTGTCTCATTTGCTCAGTCATGTTGTGCTCCTTTTTGTTTCATGTTCAGAATGATCACCGCTGACAAGATCAGGAGTATTCCGGCTCCCGACATGATCGTTAGCGGCTCTGCAAAGACTACAATCCCTATCACCGTTGCCACCATAGGTTCAATGGTAGCAATTATTCCCGCCTTGCTCGCTTCCACACTTTCAAGTCCTAACGTGTATGCGAGGAACGGGATAACCGCAGTTATCAGGGCTGTGAGGATGCAGAATACCAACAGGAACCCCTTATCGTCTGCGCTTCCGAACGTATTAATCATATCCGCCGGACGGCATATAAACCAAGAACCAATCGCGGCAAAAATGAAAGTATAAGTCGTTACCGTATACGGCGAATACTTACGAAGGGCTATGGTTCCTAAGATGCTGTAGAGTCCGTAACCTAAGCCGGATCCAAGTCCTACTAACAAACCTGTGATTGTCATGCCTTCGCCGGAGATGCCGGATACCAGAACGCAGCCCGCCATTGCCAGTACAAGTGCTATTACTTTCTTCTTAGTAAGCTTTTCGCGGAAGAACAGAATCGACATGAGCATGATCCACACAGGTGAAGTGTAGAGCAGGATTGCCGCAGTCGAGAGCGACATCATCGTGATGGCCGTGAAGTAACAGACTGTAAAGAAAAGAATGCTGCCGAAGCCGAGCCCCAGGAACAGCGAGATGTCTTTAAGCGCGATCTTAAAGCCCTTGCGGTCCTTTATGAGCAGCACCAGTGCGAAGATCAGCGCCGCCAGCGTC
>CAMJGB010000078.1 GCA_946405115.1 uncultured Clostridia bacterium
ATTAGGTTTCCATAAATTCTTTCTTCGGGATGTGTCGTACCATAGACTCAGAAGGGAGGAGGGAGTTATGAGTAAGAAGAAAAAAGTGTTAGCTGTCATAGGTTCGATCGTGATGCTCCTGGCGCTTGCTGTTGCAGTGTCGCTTATCAAGCTTCAGATCAAGACAAATCACATCGATGTTGATTACTCTTCAATCTATGACGATGCGAAGTATCAGACGCCTGTTTATGTGGATGGGATAGAAGTTATTACGCAGGATGTGTCATGCGGTTATGCGGTAATCGAGATGTTCTCAGCATGGAATGGGGGAGACATTACAGAAGAGTCGCTTTACGACGAATACGGAAGGGTGGTTACGTCTACGGGAGGAGCTTTCCTCGATGAGATGAACAAGAGGTTTCCCGAGTATACGACCAGGATGTATACATACCAGACGAACACGGAGCTGATCGATCTCGTATACGACAGCCTTGCAGACGGTATGCCTGTGCCTTTCGAGTGGGCGGCGCTATACGAGGATCAGTGGACGCTTCACTACTCGCTTATAGTAGGACTTGATGTTCCGAATGATGTGGTGACGATAGCAAATCCTTACGGCTACATCGAGGAGATAAGCATCGAAGAATTCCTGAACAGAACGTCCTATGAGGCGTGGGAGAATATGCCTTTGTTCCTGAAGATGGGATTCGCGGTTGGATTGTTCGAGAAGAATACAATTTTCATCGTAAGTTGATATACTATAGTTTTTTCTTAACAATCAGCGACACATAGAAGGACCGGTGTTGCATAAGCGACATAGCAGGTCTTCATTGTTCATTGTATCTCCCTGCCCAAGGGTGTGTAATGACTGCGTTAAACATGGTTTATCAAGGAAGGAAAATAACAATGGCTAAGACAAAGAGAACATCAAAAAAGGCTATTAAGAAGACAGAAACAGTAGATCTCTGGGAGCCTGTATTCGAGATCAACAGAAAGGTTCAGGAGCTCGCGAAGTCCGCTGAGCATCTCTCAAAACTTTCCATCAAGCACATCTGATTAGGCTATAATATGCTCATAATCATCAGATTGTGAGTTAGCCTTATGAGAATTATATTTGTCAGGCACGGTGAGCCTGATTACGACAACGACTGTCTGACTGATAACGGTATCATTCAGGCAAAAAATACAGCATTAAGACTTAAAGATGAGAATATAAGCGCAGTCTACGCTTCGCCCATGGGCAGAGCACGCGAGACTGCGTCTTTTACTGCCGAAGAACACGGGCTTGAGGTTCAGGTTCTGGACTTCATGCACGAGATAGACTGGGGTGGGAGGAACGGCGCTTCTATCCCTTACGAGGGACACCCATGGACACTTTCCTGTGAGTTTATGGCATCCCCTGAATATGCTTCCGGCGGTAATTGGAGAGAGCATCCTTACTTTAAAGACAACATCTGCCTTGATTACTACGAGAAGATCGCGGGTGAGTTCGATCGTCTTCTTAAAACTTACGGCCTTGTAAGGGAAGGCGTTGCTTACAAATTCGAAAAGCCTTGTGACGACACCATCGCTGTATTCGCTCACGGCGGTTCCGGCGGGATGCTGATCTCGCACTTACTTAGCCTGCCGGTTCCTTTTGTGTTCACGGCGATGCCTTACGGTGTGTGCTCAGTGTCGATTTTCGATGTTACGCCGCAGACGGGTAGCACAGCCGTGCCGAGGGTAGAGCTTTTTAACGACATGGGGCACTTGGGTAATGTGAGACTTGAGAAACTTCGCTTCGAGAAGTAGCATTAACATAAGTCAATGCGGGAGTTTTGGGAAGGTGGTAAATTCCTTGTAAAGACTAAGGGAGGATATTACCATGAATGAAAAAGTAATGATCGGCACTTGGGCGTGGGGCCCGGGACAGAACGGCTCGAAAATGGTGTTCGGCCAAAGCTACGATGAGCAGGTCTTGAAGGAAGCCTTTGACAGATCTGTATCATTCGGGTTCCTCGACTGGGATACTGCTGCCGTTTACGGTATGGGTTCCTGCGAGAGGCTTCTCGGAGGCTTCATGAAGGGAAGAGATGACATCTATCTTTCCACGAAGTTTATGCCCGGAGGAAGATATAAAGCGGGTGCGCTTACAGAATCTTTTAATCAGAGCATGGAGCGCCTGGGAAGAACTTATGCAGACTTATTCTGGATCCATAGACCCAGTAATCTCATTCCTAATCTTAAGGAAGCGATCCCGCTTATTAAGGAAGGAAAGATAAAGTCCATAGGCATCTCGAATGTCTCGCTCGATCACATAAAGCAGGCGGAAGAGCTTCTTGCCACGGAGGGCCTTAAGCTCGGTGCAGTTCAGAATCACTTCAGTCTGATAAGAGGCGATCAGCAGCCCATCATCGATTACTGCAATAAGAACGGCATCCGCTACTACGCATATATGGTGCTTGAGCAGGGCGCTTTGGCAGGACGATACAGCGCGAAGAATCACTTCCCGACATTCTCCTTCAGAAATTTCATGTTCCCGAAAAGAAAGTTTAAGAAGATCGAAGGCCTTCTTGAGGAGATGAAAAAGATGGCGGAAGAACTTAATATCGACCGCTCGCAGATCCCGATTTTGTGGGCGATAGGTAAGGGCGCCATCCCGATCGTAGGCATTACCAAAGCTTCGTACGCGGATAAGCTTGCCGAAGCACTTAAGGTTGAGCTTACAAAGGAACAGATAGACAAACTTACCGAAGAAGCAGTAAAGACGGGGCTTCGTCAGCAGGGAGTCTGGGAGCCACAGTAGTATAATCTGGTAATGGACGTCAAAAAGCAGATCGTTACTTTGCTGATAACAGCTTTTGCACTGACCGGTTGCTCCTATGTGACTGAAGGTTCATATGTGATGCCGGAAGGATATGACGAGTCTGCAATGGAATCCGCCGTGGCGGGAAGAACCCAGGATGTTATAGACGATGCCTGGGACGCAAGGCTCGGGTTTGACGGCAGCGGTCTTGATGCTGTTCCTTCTGTAAACCTTAGTGAGCTTTATGTGGATGGTACGGATTATCCCAATCTGTCTTCCGCCGTGCAGGACTTCGAATCAGAGTTGTTCGACTCCCACATAAGTGATCCGTCTTATCTTATTACCAGATGCGACAACAGAGTTCTAAGCATAAGAGTTGCTGCAGATAACGACTACTACTGCGGCACTTGGGATTACGAAGGCAACAGGCTTTATTTTGACGACATCGTCAACGACTGCGATTACTTCATATATACATTAAGTCCGCTCATAAGTGTGTCTTTGCCCCAGGATACGAGTGTCGAAGTCGAAGAGATAATCGCGAACCTGCTGGTATCTCACGAGCAGGAGGATTTTGATTTCTATCTTACGAAGGATTATCTGTGTTTCTTCCTGGATTATGTTGAGATGTCGGGAGAGGACCGCGAGGTCGCGAACAGAAGAGTCGAGATCAGAGTTAACTACCAGGAATATGCTGATTACTTTAATCCGCAGTATCTGCCGGGCGAAGGAACGATCGTAAGTGCCGCGCAGACATTCGAGATAGAGTCAGCCATGGATGTAGATGAAGGCTACCGCTACGACGATCACTTCGATGTGATGAGAAGCGGAATGTTTGTCTATAACTTTAACGGACATAATTACGTCGTGTTCGACATGACATCAAGTCAGGATTCATCTTCGATCACTCTCATTTACGATGTGGATTCGTGTGAGTTCGTAAGCGAAGAAGTTCATGAGGGTATTCATTCCTTCGAGAGTACGACGGATGTTTTATCTTACATAACAGACAGGGTGTAACGGATGTATTTTGATGATCTTAAGATAGGCATGACGGTGGAGACGGAGCCTGCCGTCATAAAGAAAGATAAGATGATCGAGTTTGCAAAGGACTACGATAATGTTCCTTTGCATACCGATGAGGAATATGCGAAGACGACGCATTTCGGGCAGCTTATTGCTCCCGGAGTCATGTCCTTCCTTACTGTATGGGCGAAGTATCTAGAGGTGGATTTCTTCGGCGAGGAGCTGCTTGCAGGAAAGTCTGCGAAGATCGAATGGATGAAGCCTGTGTTTGCCGACGACGTTCTTACGGGCAAAGCTGAGATCACCAACATGGTCAAAAGAAGCGAGAAGAACGGTATCGTCGAGCTTACCATCGAGGTATTTAATCAGAAAGGTGAACATGTGATAACAAATATCACTGAAGCTGTGGTAAAATGCCGTATCCCTTAAGGAGGATACGATGGACGAGAAACAGAAGGAACAAGAGCAGATATTTAAGACCTTCCGCAAGAGAAGAAGGGTATTCAGGGTCTCTATGATAGGTCTTCTGTTTGTTATTCCGATCACCGTTTACATCCAGTACCGCATTACCGAGAGCATGCTGCTTGGCACGGTCACGCTCGGTATCTTCATGGCAGTGCTTTTCGCTGTGATAACGGCAGGTATTGCTTCCGGCGCCTCAAGGTGCCCTTACTGCGGTGCGATCCTCATAAGGCAGTACAGCGAGACTTGCAACGCGTGCGGCAAGAAGCTTCGCTGAAATTCCTGAAAGTTTTTTCTTAAAGTATCGAATATTTCCCGGTTTGTTCGTTAATGTCAGGCATGTATTTCTTCGTAAATAGTACACACGAAAAAGTGTGCGCTCTGATAGAATGTGTGGATATGAAACTTAAGACAAGAACAATGACTGAAGGAACACCGTGGAAACACGTGTTGATGTTCTCGCTGCCTGTATTGGCAGGAGCCCTTTTGCAGCAGTTATACAGCACGATCGATTCGATTATAGTTGGTAAGTTCGCAGGCGAAGATGCGCTTTCCGCTGTAGGTACAACGGGAAGCTTAACGTTCTTCTTCCTCGCTGTTGCCATGGGTTTCTCTTCAGGTAACGGTGTTGTAGTCGCACAGTGCTTTGGTGCAGATGATGAGAAGCGGGTAAGAGCTAACGCATCCTCAGGTATCTTGTTCCTGATGGGGCTCGGAGTAATTACTTCTATAGCCGCATTAGCTGTCGCAAGACCTGCTTGCGTCTATCTTCTTCATGTTCCCGAAGAGATTCTGGACATGACGGTTCTGTACTTCAGAATCTATGCTTTGGGACTTATCTTCCAGTACGGATATAACATCTTCTCGGGCATCCTCCGCGGAGTCGGAGACAGTGCCGCGACATTATATTTCCTCCTTATATCGTCAGTCCTTAACATGGGACTTGATGTACTGTTTGTGGCGTACTTTAAGTGGGGCGTTGCAGGTGCCGCGATCGCGACTGTAATCTCACAGGCGGTGTCATTTGTAGCAGCATACATCTACATGTATTCAAGATATAAGGTGTTTAGATTTAAGCTTAACGAATACCAATGGAATTCCCGCCGTGTAATGGATACTGTTACTGTAGGACTTCCGATATCTTTGCAGCTTATAGTTGTTTCTTGTGGTTTTACAATTATCCAGAGAGCCGTAAACGAATTCGGAAAGACCATGACAGCATCGTTTACAGTCGGCCAGAGGATCGAGATGTATCTTAACCTTCCGTGCACATCCCTTCAGACCACGATGGCTACTTACACGGGGCAGAATGTCGGTGCGAAGAAGATAGACAGGGTTAAGGAGGGAACGAGGCAGACGCTGATCATATCGTTCATCATGACCATCATAATCTCGGCTCTCGTATGGATCTTTGCTCCCGGTATCATCGATCTGTTCGGATTAAGTGACGAGGCTGCAGAGTACTGCCTGTCGCACTTGAGGACTATTGCTCTTATTAATATCGTTTTGTCGATGTACATCCCGCTTTTCGGTGTGTTCCAGGGCACGGGCCACAGCCTGTTCCCCATGATAGTCGCATGCGGTGCGCTTAGTACCAGAGTCATAATTACTTATGCCTTGCGCTACAGTCCTTTCTTCGGTCGTTCTATAATATGGTGGAACGGATTGTTCGGATTCGGCATGGGATTCCTTATAACGTGGACGTTCTATTTAAGCGGAAGATGGAAAAGGGGTATAGAAGCATGACAAAACTTAAGAAAGACAGATATCTGTTGCTGCTTTTTCTTGCGGCATTCTGGGTGGTAGGACTGATATTGGGAAGGTTCTTCGACCTTGATATAGCAAGAAGGGTTTATCTTGAGAACAACAAGGGCGCGGTAGCGTGGAGTGTAGTCGGAATCTACATGTTCTACGGATCGTTTGTGTTCCTTCTGGGAGTGATGTTTTGCCTGATTTATTACCGTATTCTGCTTAAGGTGCGTGAACCTGCCGCAAACGGAACCCAAAGGTGAATTTATGAAGTATCCATTAGACAAAGAACTGAAGAGTTTATCAATATACAGCGGCTCGATGGTGGGCAGGCTGTATCCGCTTATCAATATCGGTTATAGGCTGAAGAAATGCAGATCCGATGAGTTTGTATCTGTGAAGAAAGTCTCCACCCCGGGATATGATGGTGCGAGCATTGATACTCTGATCATTGAACCCATAGACTGCGGTAAAGATTTGCCCTGCATATTTTTATTCCATGGCGGCGGACTCCTGATGAGCGCATCCGATGCACATTACCAGGTGGCAAAATGGTATGCCAGAGAGGCGAACTGCAAGGTCATAATGCCTGATTACAGACTGTTGCCCAAGTTCACTTATCCCGTTGCCTTGGAGGATTGCTATAACACGTATCAGTGGGTTTTACAAAACGCTGAAAGCCTTGGCATCAACAAGGACAGGATCATATTTGCAGGTGACAGCGCAGGCGGCCACATCTCCGCTGCGCTGATCGTGATGCTGAAGGACAGAAACCAGCCTATCCCTCAAGGAGCGATGCTTATCTATCCTGCTTTGGATAAAAGAATGATCACTGAGTCAATGAAGTATACAGATACTCCCATCTTTGATTCGAATTGCTACAAACTGTTCTGGAGTATGTATCTTAAGGACCAAGATGCTTCTCAGGCAACATATGCATCCATCTCTGAGATTGATAATCTTGATTACTTTCCGAGGACATATGTGGAAACGGCTGAATTTGATTGTCTCCACGACGAAGGAATTGAATTCGCGAAGAAACTCATTTCTCAGGGAGTTGACACTCAATACTACAATGTGGTCGGTACTTGCCACGGATTTGAAGCGGCGCCCAAAAGTTCGCTCCTTGCTGCATGCATGAAGAGACGTATTGAGTGGATTAAGAATACTATTTAATCAGACAGGTTTTTGCCCGAAGATTCTCCTTAATAGATTGATCCTGGATAATCCATATCCTAATGCAAGTATGACCGCCAGACGGATCAATACGATGCATATAACCGGGATGTTAAATGCAGAGTTTAAATACATCCAATCTATTGTATTCATCTCACAATAATGAATGATCAATATATATAAGCTGACTTTACCGATCTCATTAATAACTGTAGCAGGAAGGTTCTTCTTGCGTGTCGCTAACTGGGATAACATAAGAATAAACACAACGCAGATTAATGGTCCGAATATGTCCTCCACATATAGGAAATCACAAAATGCAAAATCCACTTTATGCATAAAGGGCGTAAACATATAAACAAGCGAGAAAACTGTGATGGCTGCAGTAGCGACAGTTTTATACCTTGTAAAGAACCTCTTGATTCGGTCTTTGTTTGCCTTCAAATTGTATCCCAGGTAAAGATATAATACCGATGCTAAGCTTGCAGGTATTTCAAATGGAATATCCAAAAATCGGGCTAATGCTACTCCTGCTACAAAGCTTAGTGCTGCACTTACGAATTGAAGTTTCTTGCTCTTTAGCTTAAGGATCACTCTTAGAATGAGAGAAGAGCAAAACAGTGCCCAAAAGAACCAGAGGACTCCCTGGTGATAATTTATCGGAGTGCCGTTCAACCCTAACCGATTATCTATATAAGCCTTTAGAAAAGAAACTACCCCGGCAGATCCTTTGGAAAAGAAAAACATACAGGACTGAACTGCCACGAATAATGCCTCTCCAAAAACAACAGGGAAAAGAAGAGATCTGCCTCTTTTGTATGCATAATCAGACAGGGTATCTCTAGTGCTGATAAAATATCCGGATATGATAAAGAACAGAAAAACATGGTAGCTGCTAACAATCTGCCAACAGTAACCGTCGATTATGTGGCCTAATAGCACGCTGATTATTGCAATACCCTTTGCAAAATCTAAATAATCGATCCTTCTCATTAAAAATATCACTCTGTCTATATATGATTTATGCGCCGAATCTTATTATAACACGGCACGTTTCAACCATTAGTTCCGGGAACACACGGAATAAATGTTAATATAAACTGGTTCAAGAGGAGACTACGGAAATGATAAAAATACTGTTTGTATGTCACGGCAGGATACGGCGTTCAGCCTGAAAACCTAATAACTACAGGGGTTACGAAGAAGATTGATGAGATTTTATCCTTCGTTTATCCCTTTCCGCCGAACCCAGTGTGAATA
>CAMJGB010000079.1 GCA_946405115.1 uncultured Clostridia bacterium
CAGCTCCCCTGATACCACTTCTTCAAATGCTTCCACTGCTGCTTCGGGAGTATCGTAATCACCGTCAAGATACTCAGAAACCGTATCAACAAATGCACTATTAATTATATCATCGTAAGACGATACGGAAGAAGCATCTATTCCCCATGCAACCTGAGAGAATACACGGAAAGGATTCTGTCCGCCAAGCCACTGCTCGCTGTATGCATCGTCATTGGCACATGCCATCATTACGCTGATGTTGTTAACTGTTATGCCGTCCTCGGTCATATCGTAAAGATTGTCTTCGTTAATGCAGACATTTCTTATAAAACGAGCTGCAGAAGCATCCATGTCACAATAGGACGTAACAAAGATATAATTGCCGCCGTCAAAGTAATTCTCAGGAGGCATTACGATACCCCAGTCTCCTGAATGGTAAGACTCGAGGAACAATTCACCGAATCTCAATGTACCGAAGTAAGCGACCGCGGATCTGTTAGAGATTCGTGATGTCCAGGAAGAACTCCATCTCGTGCAGTCAAAGACGAGCTCTTCATCCGTAAACACCTCAACAAAAGGCAGATAATCTGTCATGTAATCAGGTGTCGCAATCTCACCTTCATCGTTAAACCAGTTCTCGGTTCTTCCGAGGATATATGCATCTTCAAAGTCTGCAGTACAGGAGAAAAGATTACGCGTGCCGCCTGAAGACTCATTAATGCTTCTTGCGGTATCAAGCACTGCATCCCAGCTCTCGAAAAGCGGTGCTACTTCACCGGGTTCACTTACACCCATCTCTGCCCCCATCGCGCTTCTGCAATAGAATACGGCACAAGGAGTAATCTCCCATGTTACGCCCTTGATTACGGAATCCTGATCAACGGTAAATGCGAAAGTATACTCGTACATATACTGAAGTTCCTGATATGTGATACCGATATCATTAAGAGGAACCGTCATATCACTTAAAGCATATCGTCTTGCATAATTACTGTTGCAGATAATGATATCAGGAGCGTCTTCGCCCGAAGCAAGTATGGCATCAAGTCTGTCCGTGAAGATATTCATGCTTACTGCCGTATCATCAAAATCAACATCAGTGTAATCTTCTGCAACATCTATGGCATTTGTGCTGCCTGTCATGATCTCAAGAACAGCATCCTCATCAGTAGAATCTGATACAGAATCCGGAACCTCAAGCTCAACATAATCGTCAGGATCAAGGTTAAGGATAACGCTTGCAACGGAGCTTCCTGCAAAGGTTCCGTTGTTATAGACATTGATCGAATATGAACCCGTATCAAGAGGACCGTCACCATAAGCGCACATAGCGATTCCGCCGTCATAAACAACAGCTTCCGCTCCGCTTAATACAAGCTCTCCGTCGCAGAATATATCGTAAGTGATATCAAGAGGTCTTCCCGAATCGATATAGCGGCTGTCGAGCCATACCTTTGCCACGATGCTTGAACAGTTGAAGTAAATTTCTCCGCCTGCTGTATACTGCCAAACTATGTCATCAACAGCCGTTCCGTCAGGGAAAAGCAACGGACTTAAAGTACACTCCTGATGATCTTCATAGAATACATTGCCATCGTGATAAACAACGAGAACATAATCGAATTCAGGAAGATAATCGAAGTTAAGTCCCGTATCCTCTATATCAAGAGGAAACGATACACCGTGAAGGTCATCATCATAAACGGCTTCGCCCGAATAGATAACCTCGTCATTTCTCAAGTACTCATATGTGAGATTAAGATCCACTCCGGAAGATACAAACTCATCAGAGAAATCGTAATGGCAACTAATACCTGTCGTATCGTTGTAGCTTCCGTCCTCATTTGTACTGCTCCATGTTCCGTCAAGAAGAATGGAATAACCGTCCAATACGAATTCATAATTCGGATAGAAAAGCGATCCATAGAGGTTAGAAGCTATCTCTTCGGAGTTAACGACAAACCATTCTCCGTCAAACTTCTTAAGTTCAACCGAGACGGTAACATCACTCTTTCCGAGGGTATTAAGGCACTCTACAAACTCTTCATAACTGCCGGGATTGGCAGCGATCGCATCGTTGATATTAGGCATTACAAGAGTATAGACTGCTATCAGGCTTCCGTCTTCACCGGATCCTGAATGACCGGCCTCAAATCTGTAATGAGTTGAATTCAGAATCGCGCTGACAGCTCTTGTCTTGTAGTCAAGAACAAGATAGTCAGACAGTGTTGAATCGCCTCCGTATGTAAGCGAATCAGCTGTCTCGATATCAACAGCAAGAAGGGCATCAATATACGCATCAGAAACCTGACGTGCAGCTCCGTTAATCGAAGAACAGCCAATCGTTCCTGCGAATATTATGGCGGCGGATAAAGCCGCAAGACCCTTCTTAAGGTTACCCATTTATGTGTTTCTTCCCTTTACCGCTTCGTATATTACGATACCCGCAGCAACGGCAGCATTTAAGCTGTTTACATTTCCTGCCATCGGGATAGACAGAAGGAAATCACATTCCTTACGGACAACATCTCTCATTCCTTCGCCCTCGCTTCCGATAACGATTGCGATAGCACCCTTATAGTCAGCCTTGTCATAGTCAGTCTGACCTTCTGCATCAGTTCCGAACACCCAGAAACCGTGCTTTTCCTTAAGGTCTCTCAATGTCATTGCGATATTAGTTACTCTTGCTACGGGAACATACTCGATGGCACCCGCAGAAGCCTTGGCAACAACGCTGTCGAGGCCGATTGATCTGTGCTTCGGAATGATTACTCCGTCAACACCTGCAGCATCTGCTATTCTAAGAACAGAGCCGAGATTATATGCATCCTTAAGTTCATCAAGAACTACAAAGAAAGGACTTCTGCCTTCGGATGTCACCTTCTCGATAACTTCCTCGATATCAACATATTCATGGCTTGCTACTGCAGCAATTACGCCCTGGTGATTGTGGGTCTCACTCATGCGGTCGAGAGCCTCTCTCTTGGCTCTTACTACGGGGATCTTTTTCTTCTCGGCATCGCTTAGGATTCTCATGAGGATCGGGTCCGGCTTCTTGTCGCCTTTGGACTCAAGTATCCAGAGTTTATTGATCTCACGGCCTGCCTTAAGCGCCTCAAGAACTGAGTTTCTTCCCTCAAGTCTGTCAGCCGAAGGTGTCTTCTCCTCTTCAGGGATACGGATCTCTCTGTTCTCCCTGTTCCTGTTATCGTTTCTTGAAGGACGGAAATCCCTTCTGCCGCGATTATCTCTGTTTCCTCTGTTATCCCTGCTCACTGTCGATCACCTCAAAAGATCTCTGAATAATGTAGTCCAGTCTGTCTCCCTGATTGTTGAGAAACAGATATCCCAATAAAGCCTCGAACCCGGTGGCATTCATATAATCCATCGGGCTCGCATTCTTTGACATTGTAGGAGAATTGGAATTTCTTCCCCTCTTGAAATACTCTTTCTCTTCTTCGGTAAGTTCCTCCATCACCGCATTAGCAGCCTTAGCCTGCGATGCAGCGGATACATAATGCACGTTAAGCTTATGCATCTTACCCGAATTCGAGGCAGTTCGTTCACTGACGTGACACCTCGCATAGAGTTCATAAACCGAGTCCCCGATGTAAGCGAGGACTGACGGATTTACTTCTCGAAGATCTGCTGCAATGAACGGAATTATCACAGCTTTTCAACCTGAGGTCCCTGAGGAGTATCCTTAACGGAATATCCCTTGGAAGTGATAAGATCTCTGATTCTGTCAGCTTCAGCGAAGTCCTTAGCCTTTTTAGCTGCTGCACGCTGCTCTACGAGTTCGGTAATCTCAGAAGGAATACCGTCATCCTCGGAAGCCTCAGTCTCAATACCGAGAACTCCCGTGATCTCAACGAGCGTATCGTAAGCCTTCTTCAAAGCAGACTTACTTGCCTTGCCGGAAGATACTGCTGTATTAGCAGCCTTAACAAGACTGAAGATATCAGTGATTGCATCAGCTGTATTAAGGTCATCATCCATATGAGCGATGAAGTTGTTTTTGCTCTCTTCGCAAGCCTTGATGAGCTCCTCATCGGCACTTCCGTCACCCTCGTTCTCTCCGTCGAGATTGAACTTAAGATTAGCTGCACATGTAGTAATTCTCTGCAAAGAAGTCTGTGCAGATCTTAAGAGCTCATCAGAGAAGTTGATGGGCATGCGATAGTGACCTGTGAGAATGAAGAATCTGATTACCTGGTAAGGGAAATGAGCAACGATGTCTCTGATCGTGAAGAAGTTGCCCAAAGACTTACTCATCTTCTCGCCGTCAACATTAACGAACGCATTGTGTACCCAGTAATTTGCAAGTGTGCATCCGTTAGCGCACTCGGACTGAGCAATCTCATTCTCGTGGTGAGGGAAGATAAGATCCTGTCCGCCGCCGTGAATGTCGATGGTATCGCCAAGGTGCTTCTTGATCATTGCAGAGCACTCGATATGCCATCCGGGTCTTCCTTCTCCCCAAGGTGACGGCCATGAAGGCTCGCCTTCCTTCTTGAACTTCCAGATAGCGAAGTCACCGGGATTCTTCTTACCTTCGTATGAAGCTCCTCTCTCTCCTCCTCCTGCTACAAGCTCATCAAGTTTATAGTGAGAAAGCTTACCGTAATGCTCATCCTGGGATACATCGTAGTAAACACCGTCACCCTCGATGACGTAAGCGATACCCTTATCATAGAGTGACTGAACGATACCGATGATGGCATCGATGGACTCTGTTGCACGGGGCTGGTATGTAGGTCTTAAGCAATTAAGTCCGTCAGCATCGACATAGTACTCAGCGATGTACTTGTCAGCGATATCCTTAACGGTAACGCCCTCTTCCTTCGCACGGTTGATCATCTTGTCATCGATATCCGTGAAGTTCTGACAGAACTCAACCTCGTATCCCCTGTACTCCAAGTATCTTCTCAAAGTATCGAATGTTACGAACGGTCTTGCATTGCCCAAGTGGAAGTAATTGTAAACCGTAGGACCGCAGGCATACATCTTAACGTGGCCTTCAGTGATAGGCACAAAGTCTTCCTTATATCTTGTCAACGTGTTGAAAAGCTTCATTAAATTCCTTCTCCTTCTGTTCCTTGCAAATTTTCTGCACCCTGATTCTGGAGATGATAGATTCTCTCCTGAAGTTCAGTAACGACCTTGGCAAGCTCTCTTACCTCTGCCTCAGTCGGGTCATCCGTAATGTAGTGGTCAAGAGCTACAGCATGTGATTCGCCAGCGCTCTCAATCTTAACGATCTTACCCGGTACACCGACAACAGTTGAGTTGTTCGGTACATCGTGAAGAATAACCGCATTAGCTCCGATGCTTGATCCGCTTCCGATTGTAACGGGGCCCAATATCTTTGCTCCTGCACCGATAAGAACGTTATCGCCGATAGTCGGGTGACGCTTGGAACCCTTCTGGTGTCCGCGTCCGCCTAGTGTTACGCCGTGGTAGATTGTACAGTTATTGCCGATTACGGCTGTCTCACCGATGACGATACCCATACCGTGGTCAATAAAAAGTCCCGAGCCTATAGTGGCACCGGGATGTATCTCGATACCTGTCTTATGCCTTGCAATCTGGGAATTCCATCTGGCAAGGAAAAACAGCTTATGTCTGTAGAAAAAATTGCTTACACGGTGATAAACAAGTGCGTGAAAACCTGAATATAAGAGAATAACGCTCGCTACATTTCTTGCAGCGGGATCGCGATTGTAGATCTCTCTTGCATCTTTAAGCAAACTCATTAAACAACAATTCCATTTCTTTTTTGCACAAAAAAGCCTGATTTGGACGAACCCCGCTTGACCCCTCGAATTCTCAAGGGCGGTACCCTGCAATCGATTTCAACAGTCCAACTTAAAAGGCTTTGCCTACGCCGACTGACTCCGGGTTCCAATTAACGTCATGTAGGTTCAATGTAGAGCCCACCCGCCTCAGGTACCCCTATTATATATAATTAAAAGAAATAAATCCACCCGTGGCCTAAATCAGTCAGATGCTCTCTGCATTAAGCACAGCCCTGTTGCCTGAGGCAGCACAGCAAAGAACCTTCTTCGCTCCCGCTTCATATAAAGCCATAGCAGCCTCATGAAGGGTGTTTCCGGTAGTTGAAACATCATCGACAACAAGTACTGTAAGCCCGTCAGCGACAAAGTCGTCTGATACCTTGAAAGCACCGTGAACATTAAGTCCTCGCTGTGCCGAGCCAGTGATCTCAGTCTGTCTCAAGGTATCCCTTGTCCTAACAAGCACATCTTCCGAATAAGGGACATCTATGATCCTTGAAGCCTCACGTGCAATGAGGTCCGCCTGGTTAAATCCCCTCTCTTTCTGCCTTGAAGGAGCAAGCGGGACCGGCACCACCAAATCTGCCGTAATGCCGTCTTTTGCCATGATGTTGCCCAGCATCATGCCTACGAATGAAGCAAGTTCACTATGACCCCTGAACTTAATCTGGGGTACAGCCTTTTCGAAGAAGCCCTTGTACGGGTACGGGATGTAAAGCAAAAGTCCCGGTATGGGGTCTCCCTTGTAAGGCTCAGACATGCATGTAAAGAACCTTCTCTCCTCGGGGTGCGGTATCAGCTTTGATAAGCAGTCGAAACAGATGTGAAAGTCAGAAGGGACTTCGTAAGGAAGCTTGCCGTCAGCATCGGGGAAACGGCCGCATACGGAGCAGTTCGCAGGCAAAAGGAAGTTGACCGCATCCTTAATCAGACTCATTGTCATGCCTTCCTGCAACAATAGTGAGGAAATCCTTAAGAGACGATCTTCTTGTTACTTCATCGTCAGAACTAAGCATCTTCGAGAGTCTGTCTCCCGAGTCGATGATAGTGACCTTGTTGCGGCCTCTCGTTACGGCAGTATAAAGAAGCTTCTTGTTCGAAAGCTTATAGTTCATCTTTCCAAGCACAACTACAACGGAATCGAACTCGCAGCCCTGAGCCTTATGTACAGAAAGCGCGTAGGCGAGCTCAACGTCAGCTATCGTTTTCTTGTCGTAGCCAATCTGGCGGTCACCGTCGAACAGGACATTGTACTTATTCGTAACAACATCAAAGCCCTTAAAGCGACCCATCTCGCCGTTAAAAACACCTCTTTGCAGCTCATTCAAAGCCGGGTTGAAATACTCGATCGAATAGTTATTCTTGATCTGCATTACATTGTCTCCGGGATAGAGCTTAAGGTCAGCTCTTACGTTAACGCAGTCATCCTCGGAACTCATCTCATTATGCTTACTTTGAAGCACAACATTAAGGCTCTCCGTACCGAGAAGATTTCTTCTCGTGGGGCTTAGGATTACGAAGTCTTCGTCCTTATTCTCAAGGGAGTAACGAAGTACATGGGGCACTGCTTCCTCATCGCTTCCGGTCTTAATTATCTCGAAGTCTTCACCTGCTACAGGATACTCTCCGCGAAGGATTCTTACGGCATTTGAAGCGATGGAACTCTCCTCGTCCTGACGGAACACATACTGAAGCTTCACACAAGGGATCGCAGGGCACGAGATAAGATCCGACAGCACGTTTCCGGCACCTACCGAAGGCAACTGCTCCGGATCTCCCACAAGTATCAGGGAAGCACCCGGTCTTAAAGCATCAAGCAAGGCCTTAAACAGGAACATGTCTATCATTGAAGCTTCGTCCGCTACTACCACGCGGCACTCCAAAGGATTGCTTCTGTTCCTTCCGAAAAAGGTCTCTTCTCCCTCTTCCTCATCGTCTGAAGGCGAGCTCATCTCAAGCAATCTATGTATCGTGCTCGCTTTTACTCCGGCAGCTTCCGACAGTCTCTTCGCAGCTCTTCCCGTAGGAGCACAAAACTCGAAGTCTATTTTCTGCTCTCGAAAATGCTCTGCAAGGATCGACGTAATAGTAGTCTTTCCTGTACCGGGACCGCCCGTGATTATAGCTATCGGCGAGTACATGCTAAGGTAGATTGCCTGTTGCTGAAGCCTATCCAAAGTGATTCCCCTGGACTGACCCATTTTCTGTATCTTCTTAAGGGTTTTCTTCTCATCGGGAATGACTTTCCTGGCATTAAGAAAGTTCTCGATTTCCTTCTTTATCGCATGCTCAGTTCCGAAGTAAGTACGCGATGCGATCCTTGCATCTTCATCGCTTTCTTCGCAACCGACACACTTATCATCAACAAAGTGATAAACGATAATGAACTTATCGTCTTTTGCTCGTTGGATTCCGTCCCTGTAAAGGCCTTCGAACAGCTCGTCAGGCATGCCTCCGGTTTCTGTTGTCAAAAGCGAATAAACCTTCCTTCTGACGCTCAAAGGATCGACGTAGGAATCGCCCGACTCTTCGTGAAGAGATGTTACGGCACTTACGATCGCACCCGCGAATCTTGATATGCTTAACGGGTCAACGGAGAGTTTTTTTGCTATTAGCTCACAAGTCTCGAATCCGACG
>CAMJGB010000080.1 GCA_946405115.1 uncultured Clostridia bacterium
GTTCGGAACACTCGCTGTTCCCATGGATCAGCTCGTAAGATTCCACGCATCTTCCGGAACAACAGGTAAGATGAAGGTCGTAGGCTACACAGCAAACGACGTTGAGCTCTGGTCAGATGCTCTTTGCCGCTGCTTCGCCATGTCAGGTATGCAGAAGGGTGACCTGGTTCATATCGCTTACGGCTACGGCTTGTTCACAGGAGGTCTCGGCCCCCATTATGCATGCCAGAAGTTCGGTTCCGTTGCAATCCCTGTATCAGGCGGTAACACTGCAAGACAGATTCAGATCCTTACAGAGTGGCAGCCTCAGGTCATCATGTGCACACCTACATATATGCTTCATATCATCGATGTAATCGAGAAGAACGGCATCGACAAGTCTCTTCTCAAGCTTCGTTCCGGTATCTTCGGTGCAGAGGCTTGGACTTCAGAGATGAAGGATCAGATCGAGTCAAGAATTGGCCTTAAGGCATTTGATATCTATGGACTTACAGAGATCGTAGGACCCGGTGTAGGATGCTCCTGCCCTTACTGCAAGGATCAGATTCACATCAACTCAGACTTGTTCTGGCCTGAGATCGTTGATCCCGAGACAGGTAAGGTTCTTCCTGAAGGTGAGATGGGTGAGCTTGTATTCTCATCACTTCTCAAGGAAGGCGTTCCGATGATCCGCTACAACACACACGACCTTACACGTATTCATTACGGTAAGTGCGCATGCGGAAGAACAACACCTAGAATCGACAAGATCACAGGCCGTGCTGACGATATGCTTATCATCCGCGGCGTCAACGTATTCCCGACACAGATCGAGGCAGCTGTCATGAAGTTCAAGGAAGTACTTCCTCACTACATGATCTACGTCGACCGCGTAAATAACCTCGATGTTATCTCCGTTAAGATCGAGCTTAATCCTGAGCTCATGTCTGATACGATGTCGGGTCTCGAGAAGCTCACTAAGGCTATCGAGGGCGAGATCGCAAGCATCACAGGTATCCATGCGAAGGTTCTCTTGGTTGAGCCGAGATCCCTGCCGAGATCCGAAGGTAAGATGGTAAGAGTTATCGATTCAAGATTTAAGAAGTAATCTATCTATGAGAAAAACATTTATAAGAATTGCATCTGCAGTCATCACCGCGAGCTTAGCACTCGCGGTGTTTACTATGTATCCGGTTTGTTTTGTACGCGCCGAGGCAGGCGCAGAGGTCGAGTCGACCAACCCCTGGGGTGACGGCGGACAGATCGTCCTTAACCTTACGGGCTGCTCGGGCTACGGCGAGATTGAAGTAGTCGTTGAGTTCGACGGAACGGTAAGTTCCGCGAGTGGCTGGGGATTTGATTCATATGTAATCTCCGGCAATCAGGTCATCGCGACCGTGTCATCTTCAGGTCCTAATTCCTGGGCATTCGACGGCAATGTCGGCATTCAGGTTGACGGTTCGGGTATCTCGTCTGTTTCTCTTGTTTCAGTTACAGGTTCTGGTACAGGTTCGACTTCATCACAGAACAATCCGACCACGGCACCAGCCGATCCGAACGGCAATGACAATTCTTCTTCTCCCGCTGTTGATTACAGCTCCATCGAGTTTGTTCAGGGCGACGACTGGCTTACGACTGACGGCGATAGGATCGTCGATCAGAACGGAACCGAAGTCTGGCTTACAGGATGCAACTGGTTCGGCTATAACACCGGCAGCAATATCTTCGACGGTGTATGGGCTTGCAACATGCGCGAGGCTCTCGAGTCCATCGCAGATCACGGTTTCAATCTTCTTCGTATCCCGATGTCCGCAGAGCTTTTGCTTCAGTGGAAGAACGGCGAGTATCCGCAGGCAAACTTCAACCATGCATATAACCCCGAGCTCGAGTCCATGAACTCACTCGAGATCTTCGATTACGCACTTACGATCTGTGCCGCAAACGGCATCAAGGTAATGATCGATATCCATTCGCTGCCGACTGATGCGATGGGTCACAACCTCCCTTTGTGGTACACGGATTCCATGACTGTTGACGATTACTACGATGCTTTGGACTGGCTCTCTGCTCGTTATGCGAACAACGACACGATCATCGCGTACGATCTTAAGAACGAGCCTCACGGCAAGGCTTCCGAGCCTGATCACGCGATCTGGAATGATTCCGAGGATGCTAACAACTGGCGCTATGTAGCTCAGACTGCAGGCAACATAATCCTCGATAACAACCCTCACGCTTTGATCGTTATCGAGGGTATTCAGATTTATCCTATCGATCCTGCTACCAATAACTTTACGTCGACTAATGACGACGATTACTACAACTCGTGGTGGGGAGGCAACCTTCGTGCTGTTGCAGATTACCCGATCGACTTCGGCTCTCCCGAACGTAATGCGCAGATAGTTTATTCACCTCACGATTACGGTCCGACTGTCTATGCACAGCCTTGGTTCGAGGGAGGATTTACATACGAGTCTTTGTACGAGGATTACTGGCATGAAGCTTGGCTCTACATCGATGAGGAGGAGATCGCTCCGCTGCTCATCGGAGAGTGGGGAGGCTTCATGACGGGCGACAACCTTACATGGATGACTTACATGCGTCAGCTTATCGCTGAGTATCACCTTAACCATACATTCTGGTGCTTTAATGCAAACTCCGGCGATACGGGCGGACTTGTACTCGACGACTTCGTTACTTGGGATGAAGAGAAGTATAACTTCGTACGCGAGGTTCTCTGGCAGGATGCTGACGGCAACTTCATAGGCCTTGATCACGTCATCGCATTGGGCGACAACGGCATCTGCTTAAGCGACTTCTCCGGCCTTGAGGCTGTACCTGTAGTAGGCGGCGAGAGTGTAGCTTCAGGCACCACGGATTCGGGTTCTGTTACTGACCCTTCTTCCGCTGCAGCAGCGGCTTCTTCCGAGACGCTTGAAGCAACGGGTTCCACCATGGGAACACTTAAAAATATCGTGTTCATCATAGCAGGTGCAATTCTTGTTGCACTCGGAGGATTTGCTGCTTACAAGATAGGCGAGAAGACGGCGCACCACGGTAAGTAAGGTAAACGGTTGAGCCACAAAAGAATAATAAACTTACTTGATATTTGCCCCGAAAAGCCAATTATCAAAGCGTCTTAATTGTAAATGCTCAAAACGGCACTTATAATTTGCTTATAGACCAATATTTTTAGTGTAAATGATTGAGATCAAAGTGTTTGGGGGGCTTACGCTGTGACTCGAAGAATTGTTTCAAAGTTTTATGCTGTTTTAATTCTGCTCTGTTTTTCATTTGCGGTCGTCTTGCTTAATGCAGGAACTGTATTCGCATACCCGAATATTTCCTGCGGTTCGACTGAATTGTGGGGCGGCTCCGGCGGACAGATCAGAATTAGTATTACTAATGCCAATCCTGGCGATAGAATCATCATTAACGTAAGCGTTACGGGTGATCTGCAAAGAGCCGATGACACGATGGATCATGAGGCTTCTATAAGCGGCAGCACTGCAACTTATGTTGTTAACGTTGACAGTCACTACTACAACACTCTCCAGTATTCATATTATGTAAGATTTTACGGCGAGAACATAACGCAGGCATCTGCAAGCATCAGTGTTGTTGAGGCAGAGAATACACCCTCACCTTCACCTTCGCCTTCGCCGTCACCCTCACCTTCGCCTACACCGGCTCCACAGCCGACTAATGCACCTGCGGCTCCCACATCGGCACCCGCACCTGCACCTGCACAGGATCAGAATCCCGCTCCGGCACCTGCACAGGATCAGACACCTGTTGATCCCGCACCTGCAGCTCCCGTAGATCCCGGTCAGCCTGCATCAGGCGGAGAGCCTGAACCTTTCAATCCCGGTCAGCCTGCACAGGTAGTTGAACCCGATCCCGGACAGCCTGCAGCAGATCCTGCAGCAACTGAAGCTGCACCCGTAGATCCTCAGCCTGCGGCAACAGAGGCTCCTGCAGCTAATAACGGCGGCGGGAATAACAACAATAACAACAATAATAACAACGACCAGGATGTCGTTGAGGTAACTGATGAGACTACAGGCGAGACGGAACCTACTGAGGCAACAACAGTTCCTATCGTCATCATGGATGCGAACGGAAACCTCATCACTGTAACTCCCACACCTACACCGTTCCCTCGTATGGGCGGCAACCTGATGACTTATACACAGATCAAAGAGTTCCCTTTGAAGAAGATTGTTATCGGTCTTGTTGTTATCGCAATTCTCGGAACAAGATATGCACTTCTTAAGGCAAGAGGCTTGAGAGGATCTCAGCTTGCACTCGAGTTCATCCCTGGTGTATCCGACTTTGCAGATAACCTTGCGAGAAAGAAGCAGACTAAGATCGCTCCTAAGGAAGAGCCTGTTTCATCCAGGACGGATTACTCTAACTCCACGGCTGCACGTGCGGCGGAAGCTGCAAGAGAGGCTCAGCTTGCAAGAGCAGAGTTTGCCAAGGCAGCTCAGGAAAGAAGAGAACTCGCAGCTTCACAGAATGCAAGTTACACAGGAATTAAGACACCCGTAAAGAGACCTTCAGGTGTCACAAAGTCAAGTTCAAATACACAAGGCAATGGCATTAAAGTTCAGGAAGGATTCAGATTCACTCCTACAGCTGCACCTTCGATCAGCCAGGAGGTTGAAGACAAACCTTCTCCTTTCAAGCCCATGTCTAATCCTACCGATAAGGAGTCTTGATAAATGAGTTTGAAGGACGTTCTTAATAAGCTTTGCAGACAGGGTTCCAAGGCAGAACCTGAGGTCAATGAAGAGGATAAGCCCAAGGTAATTAACGGCTATCTTCAGACCTCCAATACGAAGGTTATCCGACCCATGTATTCGAATACAAGAGAAGGTCAGAAAGAGCGACGTTCCTAATACAATTAAATTAAATTTATTGTTATAATAAATTTGTTCAAGACTACTTACTCATAGGAAGGTTTACTCGTGCCTAACGAACCGTCAAATAAAAGAAGATTTGCACCCCCGGCAAACAGGGGAGGCGCAGGAAGAGGCGCAGGAGCCGGCAGTGCTCCTTCCACAATGAATCGTCCTGATTCCGACCGCCTTAATTCCAGTGCTGAAGCTACAGTAGCAGCTCAGTTCTTTGCAAGAGAGCAAGCTAAGGAGAAGGAGTTTAAGCCTGCCATTGCAACAGGTTTTGTTCCTCCCGTAGTTAAGGGTCCCGGAGCACCGGAACCTGATAAGCAGGCATCGCCTTTCAAGGCTGCCCCCAAGGCTCCCATCAAGAGACCTAAGAACGGAACTTCCCCTTTCGCGAAGGAAGAGGAAGAAGAGACACCTGAGCAGAAGGGTCCCGTAGGTCCCCAGATCGCACAGTTCATTCCTATTCCGGTTCTTGAGAAGCCGGCTTCACCTTTTGCTCCCATTAATTCAGAACCTAAGACGGAGAACGGACTCAAAGCCCCCATTAAGCGTCCGAAGTCCGCATCCGTTAATCACGCTATGGCATCCAACGACGATGAGCCTGTTAATGACGCAGAAGTCATCGAAGACGCTGCATCTCCTTTCAAGAGATCACCTCTTGCCGCACCTTCTGCAGGTGCAGCGAGATCTCCTTTCGCACCGCCGAAGCCCGCGACTCCGACTAAGCCTTCTTTCGCATCGAAGTCTCAGGGTGTAAAGACATCCGATAAGACATTCGTACCTTTGGCTCCCGTGCCTTTCCAGAAGCAGCAGGAGGAAGAGGTTAAGAGTCCTTTTGCTCCTCGTGTCGAGAAGACGGAAGAGCAGATCAGGAAGGAAGAGGAAGCAGCAAGACGTGCTTATGAGGCCAGCGTAGTTGAGAAGAAGAAGTCCACGTTAGACAAGATCATGGACGGTCTCAACAGACCTATCTTCTGATACTATGGGTAAAACTGCGATCGTTACCGGCGCTTCTTCAGGCATTGGTAAAGCCTTTGTTAAGGCTCTGCTTGAGTCCGGTGATTGCCCCGATACAATCTGGATTACCGCCCGCCGCATGGACAGGCTCGAGAAGATGGCAGAGCTGTCTTCGAAGATCGTTCCGATCAAGGCGGATATCGGTTCGTCAGAGGGTATCGACATCCTCAAGAACAAATTAAAAGAACAGACACCCGATGTAAGTTTGCTTATTAACTGCGCGGGCATGGGTAAGCGCGGCAACATCGCCGACCGCGACCCGTCTGAGATAAGTGATGTGATCTCATTAAACTGCACTGCCCTCTCGGTATTAAGTGCAGAAGTGATTCCTTATATGTCGGAAGGTGCGGCCATCATTAACGTCGCATCTACCGCTGCTTTTCTGCCGCAGCCGGGATTTACCGTTTATGCGGCATCCAAGTCTTATGTAGTATCTTTCTCACGCGCTCTTGCGTGTGAGTTAAAGAGTAAGGGCATCTCCGTTACCGCGGTGTGCCCGGGTCCCGTTAACACGGAATTCAACAGCCTTGCAACTGACGGCAAGTCTGCGGAGTTTAAGGGTTTCCGTAAGCTTCTTGCAGCCGACGCCGACAAGCTTGCGAAGGCTTCGCTTAAAGCCGCATCGCACAAGAGAAGAATGTTTGTGTACGGCTTTTCGCAGAAGGCACTTCATGTGGTGTCAAAGTTAATGCCTGTAGGCTTGATGCTTAAGATCGTCTACGGTTGATGAGGGGAGGTCAGTTATGAGGCTGAACGGAATCTTCAAGAACAACATGGTATTCCAGCGTGATGCGGAGATCCGCGTCTTCGGCTACACCAACGTAGTCGGTGAGACCAACATGATCAAGGCCCGTATCAGGAGCGGAAGGAAAGTCCTGTCCAAGGATGCGACTTACGAGATCTACGATGACGGTTTCTTCCTTTGCATTCTCCCTGCGCTTCCTGCAGGCGGACCTTATTCTCTTGAGGTTGTATCCGAGGCTGAAGGCCCCGAGTCTAAGATCGTTATTAAGAATATCTATATCGGTGAAGTCTGGATCGCAGGCGGTCAGAGCAACATGGAGTATCCTCTCGGAAGATCCGAGAATGCTTCTTCTGTTGTACCTAATTGTCCCGAGACAAACATTCACTTCTACAGAGTCCCCGCTGCAGACCTTTATGATGATGCTCTCATCAGAGGCGAGGATGAGTCCCACTGGGATGTCATTAATTCGAAAACCTGCTATGACATGAGCGGCGTTGCTTTCTACTTTGCACGTAAGGTGGAGGATTACCTGAAAGAGCACAAGGGGGAGGGAGAAGAGGATCTTCACTTCGGAATCATAGGATGCTATCTTGGCGGTACTTCCGTATCGAGCTGGCAGTCTGTCGATGCACTTAAGAAGACTTCAGCCGGTAAGATGTATCTTGATGAGTTTAATGAGGCGTGCTTTAAGTGGGAGAACGAAGATGAGTATCTCACGGCGGAAGAGAACTTCGCTGATTCCGCTACAGCCTACGTTGATAAGATAAGTGAAACGTTGAAGACGAATCCGTATCTTAATTATGTTGAGGCGGATAAGATCGTCGGCCCCGGTCCCTGGCCGCCGCCGGTAGGTCCGCTGTCGGTTAGACGCCCCGGTGCTTTGTTCGACTGCATGGTATTAAGAATCGTTCCGTTCTCTGTAAGAGGAGTTATCTTCTATCAGGGTGAGGAGGATGCGGAAGATCATTCGACAGATTATGCGGAAGTCTTTAAGTCCATGATCGAAGACTGGCGCGCCGTATTCTGGGATGACGACATGCCGTTCCTGTTCTGCCAGCTCCCGAGATTCACGACCCGCGAAGCGCAGAATCAGAATATGGATGATTATAACTGGCCGAGACTTCGCGACCAGCAGCAGATAGTGGCTGATGAGATGCCGAATGTTCATATGGCAGTTCTTATCGACTGCGGTGAATTCGATAATGTTCATCCGATCAATAAGAAGATTCCGGGTGAGAGACTCGCGGATCTTGCATTGAAGTTCATATACGGATTCGAGGAGGTCCCTGCGGTTTCTCCGTTCCTGTCTGATATCAGAAGAGGTTATGGAATCGAAGCTGTGTTCGACGGAGACTTCGAACGTCTGGAGATCAAGAGC
Organism: uncultured Clostridia bacterium; assembly: GCA_946405115.1. Lineage (GTDB taxonomy): Bacteria > Bacillota > Clostridia > Saccharofermentanales > Saccharofermentanaceae > Saccharofermentans. The sequence continues at coordinate 8,033 of CAMJGB010000080.1, forward strand.
AAGCACGCGTCTGATGACACAGGCTTCGAACTTGCGGGCGAGGACGGTGTATTCCAGCGCGCTGATGCGACTGTAGACTTCGACGGCAAGACAGTTCACGTTGCAAGTAAGTTCGTTCCGGAGCCTCAGTACATCAGATACGGATACTTTAGTTACGGACACGCAAGACTTAAATCTGACACCGGTCTGCCGGCCGCTCCGTTCGATATCCGCATTGATCTCGAGTGATTTGGGATTATTGATAATGGCCGAAGCTTTATGATATACTTCTAAAGCTTTTTGGCACGCCTCTATAGCTCAGTAGGTAGAGCGCATCCATGGTAAGGATGAGGTCGCCGGTTCGATCCCGGCTGGAGGCTCCA
>CAMJGB010000081.1 GCA_946405115.1 uncultured Clostridia bacterium
TCTTCGAGGATCTGTGCTGCTTCTGCACGTGCATCATCGATCGCCATCTTGGATGTCTCGGCATTCTGCTCTGCCTCAGCCTTGGCTTTCTCGGCATCATCGATCTGGGAAGCAATGAGTTCTTCTCTGTTCTTGATTATCTTAAGAATTCTCTTGAAGATAACGAGCTTGATGAATATATAGGCAATTGCGACATTGATTATCGTAATAAGGATCGTAGCCGCATATCCGCCCATCTGATCGGCAGAAAAAAGAGAGGATTCCTCAGCTGCCTCTTCTGCCAAAAGCATCATCTGGTACATGTTTATCATTGTTGATATTCTCCGATCACTTTACAGCAAAAATCAAAATAAGTGCGATAACGAGTGAATAGATACAAACAGACTCGATAAACGCGATAGCGATCAAGAGCAAAGTCTGTATCTTACCGAAGATCTCAGGCTGTCTTGCGCCTGCTTCAAACGCATGTGCTGCCGCATTACCCATGGCAAGAGCGGAACCCAATGCACCAAGTCCGATAGCAAGACCTGCACCGAGAGCTGCCATTGTTCTGGGCTCGAGTGCTGCTGTTGCATCAAGCAATACATTTGAAAAACTAATAAGATCCATAAAAAACCTCCGTTATTACTCGACAGCTGCAGCTTCTACTGCATCTGTTGATTTCTTTTTCTTATCCTTCTTTTTCTTCACGAAAAGCTCAGGGTGCTCCTTCATCTCATGTCCTACTTCGCAGAACTCGCCTACATAGTAGATAGTAAGGTATGAGAAGATTACGGCCTGAAGCATACCGTCTGCGATATCAAACCAGAGACCTAAGACTGCAGGTAAGATTATGGGACAAATGATATGCAGGAATTCCATGAATACAAAAGCGCCGAATACATTACCGAAAAGTCGGAGAGCCAATGAAACCGGCTTTACGACTGTATCGATGATCTTAAACGGGAAAAGGAAAGCCATAGGAGTTGTAAACGTCTTGGCAAATCCCTTAAATCCGACAAATCTTATAGATATATAAATAACATAAGTAATAGCAACCAAAGCCATAGCTACCGGGAAGCCGATATTCTTGGCAGGCGGTACTACATTAAATACGGATATAACGTTACATCCTGTGATCATGATCGCGAATGTGCCGATCATGGGTGCAATATGTCTTGCCTCTTCCTTAGAAAGACCGAAGCCTTCAGCTGAAGAAAGCAATACACCGATAAGCATCTCCACAAAAGTCTGACCTGTAGTAGGCTTGATTGAAGCCTTCCTTGTCAGAAGGGCGAACAGGATGATCATGATTGCTACAGATATCCAGGTTACGATGATCGCATCAGTAATGACGAGCTTAACGTCACCTACCTGAACGTAATGCTGAACCTGGAGAATGGCTTCATTGATCTTGTCACCAATGCTGCCGATGGTGAAATGTTCTTTAAGATGTTCTAAGAACGATTTCCAGAAGATTTCCCAACCACTCATTATTAATACCTTCTTTAGTTAGTTCCGAAGATTCTGTCTCCGGCATCGCCAAGACCAGGAACGATGTAAGAATGATCATTGAGTCTCTCATCCTTAGCTGCACAGTAGATGTGAATATCAGGATGATCTGTTGTAATTCTCTCGATACCCTCGGGAGCAGCAATAAGACACATGAACTTGATGTTGTGAATGCCCTTCTCCTTAAGATATCCGATGGCTGCAGATGCGGAACCGCCTGTAGCGAGCATGGGATCGAGAAGGATAACGTCTCTCTCATTGATATCCTCAGGGAGCTTGCAGTAATAAGTATGGGGCTCTACAGTAACGGGATCTCTGTAAAGACCTACGTGACCTACCTTAACATTAGGGATGAGCTTAACCATACCGTCAACCATACCAAGGCCTGCACGAAGAATAGGTACGATGGCGATGGGCTTGCCTGCGAGCATCTTTGTATGTGCAGTAGCAACAGGAGTCTCGATATCTACATCCTTGAGAGGAAGGTCTCTTGTTACTTCGTAAGCCATGAGCATAGCAATCTCGGAAACAAGCTCACGGAACTCCTTGGTTCCTGTGTTCTTATCACGGAGAAGTGATACCTTGTGCTGAATCAACGGATGATCAAATACAAATACGTTTCCCTCTGACATAATCAATACCTCACCTTATTACTTGAAATTCTCTTCTTCGGTCTGCTTCATCTGTCCTACACGCTCAGCATGTCTTCCGCCAGCGAACTCCTCTTCGAAGAAGCAGTCAACCATGGCGAAAGCAATCTCAGGTCCTACTACTCTTGCACCGAAAGCCAAGACGTTGGCGTCGTTGTGCTGACGGCACATTCTTGCCATATACTCGTTGTTGCACAAAGCTGCACGGATGCCCTTGTGCTTGTTACATACCATGGAAATACCGATACCTGTTCCACAGATGGCAATACCTCTGTCTGCCTTACCTGTAAGAACATCAGTTGCTACCTTATTACCTGCCTCAACATAAGAGAATCTCTCTGTTGCTGAAACAGCGCCGCCGTCGATAACTTCGAAGCCCTTGTCAGTAAGATGCTTAATGACAAGCTGTCTCATGTCATAACCTGCGTGATCTGATGCTATTGATACTTTCATATGTCTCTCCTTATGTGCTTGAATTTCTTTTCACCTGAAGCATAGTCTCCGACGATGTGTCCGTCTCCGTAAAGCTTGTACTTGTAAGAAACAAGTCCGTCGAGTCCGACAGGACCTCTTGCATGAAGCTTGCTTGTGGAGATTCCGACTTCGGCACCGAAGCCGTATCTGAAACCGTCGGCAAATCTTGTGGAACAGTTGAGCAATACGCTTCCGGAATCAACCTTGTTGAGGAAGTACTCTGCTGTCTCCTTATTTGTTGTGATGATGGCATCGGTATGACCTGAACCATACTTGTTGATATGGTCGATAGCCTCATCCACATTATTCGTAAGCTTGATTGATACCTCGTAATCGAGATACTCGTGATGCCAGTCCTCAACATCAGCTTCGAGGTTAACGATAACGTTCTTCTCCTCCAAAGCCTTGATGAGCTTAGGCATAAGTGTATTCTCCAAAGACTTATCGATAAGGATTGTCTCCGTGGCATTACATACGGATACATACTGTGTCTTGGCATCAACCGCAACCTTAAGAGCAGTAGCCTCATCAGCATCCTTATCAATATAGGTGTGGCATACACCGTCAGCATGTCCCATGACAGGGATCGTGGTGTTCTTCATAATGTACTGAACAAAAGCGTTGGATCCTCTGGGGATGATAAGATCGATGCAGTCGTTGAGCTCGAGCATTGCCGTAACATCATCACGGCTCTCGAGAAGATTGATCCAGCCCTCGGGTACTCCGTTTGCTTCGGAAGCATCACGGATAGTCTCATAAAGAGCCTTATTCGTCTCAAGTGCTTCTCTTCCTCCCTTAAGGAAAACGGAGTTGCCGCTCTTAAGGCAGAGAGTTGCAATCTGAACAAGAGCATCAGGGCGGGACTCGAAGATAACTCCGATTACGCCGATAGGACATGTAACTCTGTATAGCTCAAGTCCGTCATCCAATGTTGTATGGAGCTTAATATTACCGACAGGATCTTCCAAAGTCATAAGACTTCTGATGCCGTCGACGACATCGTTAAGCTTGTGCTCATCAAAACGGAGTCTCTTCATCAAAGGGCCTTCAAGGCCTTCCTTCTCGGATCTTTCAAGATCAAGCTTATTAGCTTCGAAGATCTTCTCCTTGTTTGCAAGAAGTGCGGAAGCTACAGCTTCAAGTGCATCGTTCTTAGTCTTGTTATCCAGCAAAGCCATCGTAAAAGAAGCCTGCTTGGACGTTACTGCTTTTGAATATAAATAAGACATAAGCGTTCACCTCATAAATCTCACACGATTATAACACTAGTGTTACAGCTAATTAATAAAATATCCTGATTAATTTTGTCATATTTGTTTGAGCATATAAATTGAAAACGTTTGATTTTTGATTATTTTCAAACAAAAAATGTTCATAATGTTCATAACTCTGTCGATAACCTCAAAACAGGCCTTTGAAAAGTTCATAACTTCTCAAGCCAAGAAAATAAAGGTCTTTGAGATTTGTGTCCAAAGTTTTACCAAATTGTTACAAACACATTGCACAATACAAAATCCCCTTGTTATGGGCATTTTAGGCGATAATGCCACTAAGAAGTATACGGGGTGTCCACGAGACAAATACACCAAAAAATCAAAAAAAGATATTGACACGTCGATTTTCGCATAGGGTATAATTGCTCGTATGAAAATTGTTCTGACATGCCTTTTCGGCCTAGAGAGTTCCGCGCGCGATGACCTCACCGCTATCGGCTACGAACGCAGTAATATCAACGTTTCTGACGGTATGGTAGTACTTAATGCTGACGACGATTCATGGGAATCGGACGTAGCTCGAGTTAACATGTGGACCAGAAGAGCCGAGCGTGTGCTTTTCGAGGTGGGATCTTTCCCTGCAAGGGAGTTCTCCGAGCTTTTCGACGGTACAGCGCGTCTTCCCTGGGACGAATTCATTCCCGAGGGATACGCTTTCATCATTAACGGCTACTCCAGAAAGTCTAAGCTTTACGGCATAAGCGCATGCCAGAGTCTTGTTAAGAAAGCAATAGTTAAGTCTTTGTGCATAAGCAGAGGACTTAAGGCTGACGGCATCATCGCAGAAGATGCGGGCAAAGGTACCGTCAGAATACAGTTCGGCATCGTAAACGATGTCGTCTCCCTCATGATCGACACTTCCGGCGAAGGTCTTCACAAGAGAGGCTACCGTCCGTTAACACACGAAGCTCCCATAAGAGAGACACTTGCTTCCGGCATGATCACGCTCTCAAGATATAAGCCCTACGGCGCCGAAGCACTCGCAGATCCTTTCTGCGGCTCCGGCACGATCCTTATCGAAGCTGCCATGATGGCATGCAACATCGCTCCCGGCAAGAACAGGCACTTTTCGTATGAAAGCCTTCCCTACATCGGCGAGTACGCAAGGAAGAAGGCTCTCGAGGAAGCATTAAGCCTCGAAGACAGCGAAAAGCCCGATGACTGCTTCTTCTACGGCTCCGACATTGACCCCAAGGCTATCGAATCCTCAAGGCGAAATGCCGAGAGTGCAGGCGTAGCGGAGCACATAAAGTTCGCCGTTGCAGATGCAGCTACAAGAACACCTTCAGCATTCGAGAAGATCACGGGATTTAACCGAACCATGGTAATAACGAATCCACCTTACGGCGGACGTCTTATGACTGTTGAAGAAGCTTACGAGATCTATAAGATGATCTCTTCCCTTTACCTCACATCACAGGGGTTCTGCCGTCCCGGAATGAGACTGTCAGTTATCTCCCCTGATGATTCATTCGAGGAAGCAACGGGTCACAAAGCTGATAAGAGATTTAAGTTATATAACGGCAACATCAAGTGCCAGCTCAATAATTACTTCAAGCTTCATTCCTGATGTAATAGAACATAAACTGCTGCAATATCCCTGCTGTGGCAGGGTATTTTTCTGCGTCGAAGTGTCCGCCGTAGTACTTGTCTTCTATGCGCTTGATCCAGACATCAATCGGGAACCTTCCTACTCTGTGAAAGCCGAACAGCATGACGCAGTTTGCAACCTTAGTGCCGACTCCGTACATTGAAGTCAAAGCGTCGTAAAGTTCATCATCATTAAGCGCGGCAAGTCCTTCGGGAGTAAGCTTCCCTGAATTAAAATCTTCTATCGCAGACAAGATATATGCTGTCCTGTACCCCGCACCGATATTGTTAAGTTCATCCGCCTTAAGCTTAGACGCCTGCTTAACGGTAGGAAAAGAATAGTATGTGGTCTTTAATGGTTTAACGAACGGTTCTGTCAGCTTCGGAACCTTGATCTTACCTCCGCATAATTCAGACAAACGGTCAACGCATGTAGTGATCGAAGGAATGGATCTTCTTTGGGAGATGATGTAAGAGATCACTGTCTCGAATACATCCTGCTTTAAGATCCTTATGCCGTAACCGTATGTTATGGAGTTCTGAAGAAACTCGTCGTCCTTATCAGTATCTTCGACAGCTTTAGTGTAGTCCGAAGAAAGATCGAAGTAGTCGTACCAGATATCATTGAACTCTTTCTCATCACAAGAGAAAGCATATTCATCATTGCCTAACGATGCGATCTGAAGATACCTGCCATGTGCAACAAGTTCCGTATGCGTATCGTCAATGACGTGAATTCTGAAAGCCTGACCGCTGTCTGCTATCTTCGCAGGATCAAAGAAAGATATATGAACCTTATGCATTAAAGCCACTTTTTCTTCTTAAAGAACAACAAGCTTACGATAACTATCGCTACGCTTATCACGATTACAAGCGGATAGCCGAGCTCCCAATTAAGTTCGGGCATATGCGTAAAGTTCATGCCATACCATCCCGCTATAAGCGTAAGAGGCATGAAGATAGTCGTAACCACAGTAAGAATGGTCATGATATGATTCTGTCTTACCTCAATCCTTGATTCATATGTATCGCGGATCTGGTTCATATAATCGAGCAATGAATTAATAACGTCGTAAAGTCTTGAAACTCTGTTCGAGAACAGCTTAAAGAATCTTATATTATCGGGCTTAAAGAAGTTATTCTCATTCTCCTCGAATTCCTGGGCAAGATCTATGAGCTGACTGTAGTGAATACGGAGATCTCGAAGCTCTCCTCTTATGTCATTCACGCGCTCAAGATCGGCCTCATTATCCTCGTTGTTGTCTATGTCCTTATCTATGGAATCAAGCTCACGCTCGTAAGACTCGAGCATGGAAAGATCCTCGTGGATAATCTGCTCAAGAAAATCGTATATGAATCTCTCAAGACTCGGAAGTCTCCACTTCTTGGTATTAATGATCTTCTTAATGATCTTAAGCGCATTGTCGTTAGGATCAATGAATACTATGCCCTTCTCATCAAGTGCAAATGCAAAATCCTTGTAATCACCGGTGATATTCTTCCTGTCAGGCAAAGAGAACGTACCGGTAACGGAGTCGTAGTTAACTTCGGCCTTAGTCGTATAAAGCTCGGAGCCGTCGAATTCCATATCGATTCCCAACTCGAAGTCGTCCCTCTTCTTAGCCCATTCCTCGGGAGTAAGGATAACTACATACTGGCCCTTACCGCTTAAGCATTCCTTGTGATCTGTTTCTCTTAAAGTACTTTCAATCAAATAATACATAATTAATACTCTATCGTTTTTAAACTGATAATAAAAGCACTATGTGTTAAAATGGTGCAGAAAATTAAGTGACCACAAGGGGCGCCTATATGAAACTTACGGATATCTACAATCAGGATAAGACAATTCTCTCATTCGAGATCTTCCCTCCCAAAGCTGAGAGTGAACTTAACAATATCGATGAGACATTAGAGATGCTTTGCGATCTTAAGCCTGACTATATCTCAGTAACTTTCGGTGCCGGCGGATCTTCAAATAACAACAAGACCATCGCCATCTGTAAGAAGATTAAGGAACAGTACAATACTGAGCCTGTCGCTCATCTTACATGTCTTTCATACGATAAGCATGAGATTGATGAGTTCTGCAAGGAACTTCAGGACGCGGGAATCGAGAATATTCTGGCATTAAGAGGTGATATCAATCCCAATGCTCCTGCTAAGGGAGTATTCTCACACGCAAGCGAACTTATCGAATACATAAAGCCTAAGACTGACTTTTGCATCGCAGGTGCCTGCTATCCAGAGAATCACACAGAATCACCCGACAAGGTCACTGAGATCCGCAATCTCAAGAAGAAGGTCGACGCAGGTGCTGATGTCCTTCTTTCCCAGTTATTCTTCGATAACAAGTACTTCTTCGATATGGTTGAAAGTGCGAGGATCGCAGGCATCGATGTACCGATTACACCCGGTATCATGCCCTGCCTTACAGTAGCATCAATCAAGAGAATGGTATCAACATGCGGAGCTACTCTTCCAAATAACTTCCAGAAGATCGTTGACCGTTACGGAGATAATCCCGAGGCATTCTTAGATGCAGGTCTTGCATATGCCATCAGCCAGATCATCGACCTTCTTACAACAGGCTGCGACGGAATTCATCTTTATACAATGAACCGCCCCTCTGCAGTTAAGAAGATCTGTGACGGCATTAAGAACATTATCTAAAAACGGAATTAATTAAACTCCTTACGGATACTTACGCGGGCAGCATTGCCTATTACAAACAGAATTCCCAAAAGGATTCCGAATGAGGCCATCCTTGCATATGCGTATGTAACGGGACCGCCGATAAAGTTATCGGAAGGATTGCTCGGATTATAGTAGAT
>CAMJGB010000082.1 GCA_946405115.1 uncultured Clostridia bacterium
GCGCCATGCTGCCTCTCATGAGGAAGTCGTTGGCATACGTGATCTTGTAGAACGGAAGCACGAGCAAAGTGCCGATCGCAGTCCACATCAAAGGATTGTTCTTCTGGCGCTTGTAGATCATAAGGAACCACACACCGAACTCGACAAAGACGTAAGCCAGGTAGTCCCTTACGAATTTCCATACTGTGGGGTAGAACTTGAGGATGAATCCGTCCTCGTCGGTCGCGTTCGAGTTCGCGGTAAAGAACGCCGCGAAGCAAACGAAGAAAACGATGGGGGTTACGATGTTGCCGATGGTAAAGAGGTTGCGGATAACCTTCTTGCCGCACTTCATTACTATCTTGCAGATGCACATGGGCAGGATTCCGATCGCAGCCCACGGCGAGTATACGAACATGAGCGCACCGAGGTAGCCTATGGACCTGCTGTTCACGCACATGATGAGAAGTATCGTTATGAGCCAGCCCGGTATCGCCTGGTTGAAGACGTTCATGAGCTGGTACGTGTTGCCTACTACGATGAGGTGCGCATTCCACCTCTCCCACGTAGCCCAATTGCCCACGAGGTTGTTGAGGGCATAGGGGATTACGTCAAACCCGGCGAAAAGCCAAAGCCCAAGGAAAAGCGCTCTTGAAGCTTTGCCGTAAAGCATCGAGGCTCCGACTGCGATCAGGAAGAGGCCCAATGCCGACCACAGGAATAGTGCGATCCTTGCGGTCATGAGACCTGCAACCTTACCGATTACGGCAGGAACCATCCAGTAAACGAAGTAGTAAGCGAATGCGACTTTGCCTTCGCCTAAATATGCTGAGACTACAGGGTTCTCCTGAGTCGCGAAGTCGTAGATGATGGGCCACTTGTATTCGACGAGGTCGTTAAGGATGGCGTAGCGGATGCTGTGATCACTTAACGTGAATGCGAATTCACCGACACCCGAGATGAATACGATGATAAGGATCATCGGGATCATTACGGCAAGGAACTTAAAGTCGAACTTTAAAGTAAACTTCTCTGCTTCCTTGGTGTCGCCGTCGGGACCCTTGGCAGAGTCCTTAAGCACATAAATGCCTGCGCCGACAGTAAGTGCCGTGAACAGTATCGCCCAGACAGGCTTAAGGTAACCGATGAAGAAGATAATCACCGGTAAAGTCAGATAAATAATCGCCGAACAGAAAAAAGTCTTATAGGATATCTCGAACGTGGTATCCTTCAGGCTTCGGTGTGTCTTAAGTGTATCAGTAGTCCTCATGTGTGGTATTATAATACAGACTTCTTGTCTGTTATATTATTTCTTAGTGACAAGATATCGGAGGAAGTATGCTCGTAAGTCTGATCGTTCCCTGTTATAACGAAGAAGAGGCTCTGCCGTTCCTTTATAACGCGCTTTGCGATGTGCGTAAGGAAGTAACAAATCACACGTTCGAATTCATTTTTGTAAATGACGGCAGTAAGGACAAAACCGCCAGTGTTATCAAGGGTTTTGCGAAGGACGATAAAGACGTTAAATACATAATTTTCTCAAGAAACTTCGGTAAGGAAGCCGCGATGTACGCAGGTCTTAAGAAGTCCAAGGGCGATCTCGTGGCTATCATGGATGCAGATATGCAGGATCCGCCGTCGCTCATTCCCTCAATGATCAAGGCAATTGAGAACGACGAGGCCGACATCATTGCTTCAAGACGTGTAAACAGGGAGGGCGAGCCCAAGATAAGATCTTTCTTCGCCCGCATGTTCTATAAACTCATCAACAAGATGGTCGAAGTCGAGATTGCCGACGGTGCAAGAGACTTCAGACTCATGACAAGACAGGTAACTGACGCTATCTTGGACCTCGACGAGCGCCAGAGATTCTCGAAGGGTATCTTCGCTTGGGTAGGCTTCAGAACCAAGTGGATCGAGTTTGTAAACACAGAAAGAGTCGCAGGAGAGACCAAGTGGAGCTTCTGGAAGCTCTTTAAGTACGCTATCGACGGTATCGTCGCATTTACGACGGCTCCCTTAAGACTTGCTACTTACTTAGGATTCGGATTCGCAGGACTCGGATTCTTCTATCTCGTTTACTACTTCGTCCGTGCGATCATCCTTAGAATCTACAACGAAGTTCCGGGTTACCCGTCATTATTGTGCTTTATCCTTTTCATCGGAGGCCTTACGCTCATGTCTTTGGGCGTCTTGGGCGAATATATCGGCAGAACCTTCATAGAGGTTAAGAGACGTCCTTTGTACATTACGGCGGAGGAGTCTGATAAGGATGCCAAATAACAAATATACTTGAACGGAATTTAAGATATAATATCCGAGAAAAAAACAAAATCCGGGGAGGAGAACGCATAAATGAGCGCTATTGAATTGTACAAGATCTGGAGTACAGACCCTTATTTTGATGAGGCTACAAAGGCCGAGCTTAAGGCTATCGAGAACGATACTACTGAGATCGAGGACCGTTTCTACAAGGATCTCGAGTTCGGTACAGGCGGCTTGAGAGGCGTAATCGGCGCAGGTACTAACAGAATGAACTTCTACACGGTAGCTAAGGCTTCCGCAGGACTTGCAACATATATCGTAGAGCAGGGTGAAGAGGCTAAGAAGAGAGGCGTTGTTATCTGCCACGATTCAAGACATTTCTCACCTGAGTTCTCACAGGTTGCAGCAAGGGTATTCGCAGAGTACGGAATCAAGGTTTATCTCACAGATGAGCTTCGTCCGGTTCCTATGTGCTCTTTCTCAGTAAGATATTTCAACGCTTTTGCAGGCGTTATGGTAACAGCTTCCCACAACCCTCCGAAGTACAACGGATACAAGGTTTACGGTGAGGACGGCGGTCAGGTAACAGAAGTTGCAGCTGCAGCTATCCTTGCTAACATGGCTAAGTTCGCTGACGTAAGAACAGTTAAGATGGCTGACTTCGACGAAGCTATCGCATCCGGCCTTATCCAGAGATTCGGACCTGAGGTAGACATCGCTTATACAGAGATGCTTAAGAAGCTCGTTATCGATGCTGACGCAATCAAGAGACAGGCTGATATCTCAGTCGTTTACACACCTTTGCACGGTTCAGGAAACAAGCCCGTAAGACGTATCCTTAAGTCCATCGGCTTGAACAACGTTTACGTAGTTCCCCAGCAGGAGCTCCCTGACGGTTCTTTCCCTACAGTTAGAACACCTAACCCTGAGGATCCTGCAGCTTTGACACTCGGTATCGAGCTCGCAAAGAAGGTAGGCGCTGACCTCGTATTCGGTACAGACCCTGACTCCGACAGACTCGGAATCGCAGTAAGAACAAAGGACGGCGAGTACAAGGCTCTTACAGGTAACCAGGTTGGCCTCATGCTCCTCGACTACATTCTTGATAGTAAGAAGAAGCTCGGAACACTCGAGGACAACGCATTTGCATGTACAACAATCGTTTCCACAAAGCTTTGTAAGGCTGTATGCGAGGCTTACGGCGTAGAGCTTCAGGAGACACTCACAGGATTTAAGTACATCGGTGAGAGGATCAAGGTTGACGACGAGTTCGGTGATAAGCACTTCCAGTTCGGTTTCGAGGAGTCTTACGGCTACCTCTCTGGTACGGATGTAAGAGATAAGGACGCTGTAGTTGCAGCAATGCTCGTATGCGGTATGGCTTGCCAGTCACAGGATATGGGCGAGACATTGATCGACAGACTTTACAGACTCTATGCTAAGTACGGCTACGGCTTCGAGCAGGCTGTTTCCTTCACACGTGAGGGTAAGGAAGGTCTCGACAAGATCAAGAACGGCATGGCTTCAATGAGAGCTGAGCTCGAGGCCTGCAAGACAGCTGACGACGTTGCTAACCTCATCGGCGGACCTAAGCCCGTTGCAGTACGTGACTACCAGAAGGGCGTAAGATACGACTTCTCCGAGGGCGAAGTTAAGACAACAGAGCTCACACTTCCCAAGTCCAACGTTCTTCTTTATGAATTGGGCGGCGACAAGGGCCTCGACTGGGCTTGCGCAAGACCTTCCGGTACAGAGCCTAAGCTCAAGATCTACTTCGGTGTTTACGATTCTGACGAGAAGACAGCTGCTGACAGACTTGAGTCCATCAAGTCCGAGATGAGCGCTTTTGTTGAGAATAAGCTCGGCTGATGATCGCGTATAATCTTCAGCCCGTTGCGGTAAGAGGCCTTACAGGCATTGGTAATTACACTGCGGAGGTTGCCCGCAGGCTGATAGATGACAACGCAGAATTGCACGCATTCGATTTTCTCGGAAGAAACGGCGTTAATGCCATTCTTGAGGAGAATCTTAAGATGAACTTAAGCGGGAACGATCTCCATATAGTGAGGTCGCTCCCGCTTTCTGTGTATATAAGAATGGGCGGCGCGGGCAAGATCATGCCCTACCATAAGCTTACGCACTCGAAGGCTGACCTCACGGTTTTCTTTAATTACCTGACACCGGGCGGCCTTACGGGCAACAACATGATCACCATCTACGACCTTGTGTGCGAGCGCTTCCCCGAGACCATGCAAGCCAAGAACAGAAGGCTTTTGCAGGGACACCTCCGTGATTCCGCTTCAAGAGCTTCCGCGGTTCTCACCATCTCGGAATTCTCCAAAAGGGAGATCATCGACGTGCTCGGCGTTCCCGAGGAGAAGATCTTCGTAGGCCCCTGCGGCGTTGACACTGAGTTCTACACGCCTGGAGAGGGATTTACTACTGACATCGCGCAGAAGCATAACCTCGAGCGTTACATTCTTTATGTGGGCACGTTAGAGCCCAGAAAGAACATCAAGACCATCGTTGAGGCGTTCTCCCTTATAAGCAGCAAGTATCCTGACGTTAAGCTCGTGCTTGCAGGCGGCCTTGGCTGGCAGCCCGAGGCTACGCTTAAGGCTATCGAGGAAAGCCCCGTGAAGGATAAGATCATACGCCCCGGCTTCATAAGCAACGAGGAGAAGCGCGACTTACTTCGAAATGCCCTTTTCTTCGTGTTCCCGAGCCTTTACGAGGGCTTCGGCATGCCCGTAACGGAGGCGATGGCCTGCGGAACGGACTGCATAGTGTCCGAGAGCTCAAGCTTAGTCGAGATCTCCGCAGGGCTCGTGCCCATGATCCCGGTTTCTGATGTAAAGCTTTTCGCTGAGGCCATGGAGGCGAAGCTTAATACCCCCGCAAGCCCCGAATTAAGGGCAAAACTTGTGGAGCACGCGAAGTCGTATACGTGGGAACAAACTGCCAAGGCAGCGAAGTGTGCAATAGATTATAGTTATGGTAAAATAAACTGATATTCTTTCGTGAGAGGATTTTAAGATGAAGAAAGCTTTAATTACAGGTATTACAGGTCAGGACGGATCATATCTTGCAGAGTTCTTGCTCGAGAAGGGATATGAGGTTCACGGTATCATCAGAAGAGCTTCAGTTGTAACAACTGAGCGTATCCAGCATCTTATCGATGCTAACAAGATCATTCTCCACGAGGGAGACCTGTCCGATTCATCAAGTATCTTGAGAGCAGTTAAGGACGTTGAGCCCGATGAGATCTATAATCTCGCTGCACAGTCACACGTTGGCGTAAGCTTCGAAGCAGCTGAATATACAGGCGAAGTTGACGCGATCGGCGTACTTAGAGTCCTCGAGGCAGTTCACATCATGGGCCTTGAGAAGAAGACTAAGATTTACCAGGCATCCACATCCGAGCTTTACGGTAAGGTTGAGGAGTGCCCTCAGAATGAGAAGACACCTTTCCATCCTTTCAGCCCTTATGCTGTTGCTAAGCAGTACGGCTTCTGGATGATGAAGGAGTACAGAGAAGCATACGGAATGTTCTGCGCTAACGGTATTCTCTTTAACCACGAGTCTGAGAGAAGAGGCGAGACATTCGTTACAAGAAAGATCACAAGAGCTGCAGGCCGTATCGCTTGCGGTATCCAGGACCACCTCGAGCTCGGTAACCTCGATTCACTCCGTGACTGGGGTTATGCGAAGGACTACGTAGAGTGCATGTGGCTTATCCTTCAGCAGGACGAGCCTGACGATTACGTAATCGCTACAGGTGTTCAGCATACAGTTCGTGAGTTCACAACTTTGGCATTCGCTAACGACGGCATCGAGCTTGAGTGGAAGGGCGAGGGCCTTGATGAGAAGGGTTATGACAAGAAGACGGGCAAGATGCTCGTATGCGTTAACCCTCAGTGGTTCAGACCTACAGACGTAGTTAACCTCTGGGGCGATCCTACAAAGGCTAAGACTAAGCTTGGCTGGAATCCTCAGACAACATCTTACGAGGAGCTCGTAAGAATCATGGCTGAGTACGACTTGAACCTTGCTAAGAAGGAAGCCGGCATTTCCTGATGAAAGCGCTTATATTCGGTATCGGAGGATTCGTCGGTAAATATCTTACTGATGAACTGGCAGCCCACGGCTATGAGGTCGCGGGCAGCGATATCGTACCTTACTGTGGTATACATAACGTCGATTACTATGAGGGCGATCTTCTTAATGCGGACTTTGTTGCCGATATTGTAAGCAAGGTTAAGCCCGACGCCATCATCAATCTCGCAGCCATCTCATCCGTAGGTGCTTCATGGAAGATACCTCAGACGACGATGCAGGTTAATGTCGTAGGTGCGCTTAATATCCTTGAGGCAGCAGGCAAGCATGCCCGTAATGCCAAGATCTTATTCATCGGATCTTCCGAGGAATATTGTGCCAAGGACGGAAGCATCAACGAGAACGATCCCATCAGTGCCAACAATCCTTACGGAATCTCGAAGGTTGCTCAGGAGCAGTTCGTCGAGTGCTACCGTCAGAGATTTGGTTTGAAGATCCACTATGTAAGACCTTTCAACCACACAGGTATCGGTCAGAAGGATTCGTTCGTATTGCCTTCTTTCTGTAAGCAGGCAGCAGGCCTCGAGCTTGCAGGCGAGCCCGGTGAGATCCGCGTAGGAAATTTGACGGCTAAGCGTGATTTCTCTGATGTAAGAGACATCGCACGTGCTTACCGCATGATCCTCGAGAGCGACGATGACCGCGTGATCTTCAACGTCGGAAGCGGAGAAGCTCACGGCCTTGATGAGATGCTTAACTATATCGTAAGTTTGTGTACTGTTGATGTTAAGGTTGTTGTCGATTCGGAAAGATATCGTCCGATCGATACGCCCATCGTTCAGTGCGACAATACTTTGATCAAGGAGAAGCTCGGCTGGGAGCCTCAGTATTCCATCTTCGATACTTTAAAGGAAATGTACGAGTACTATCTCAAGAATGAATAAGCTTAAGGAAATCTATGAATATAGGCTGATGATATACAGCCTTGTTAAGAGAGACCTTAGAGGTAAATATAAGGGCTCCGTGCTGGGCTTTATGTGGACTTTCGTAAATCCGCTGCTCCAGCTTCTCGTTTACAACATGGTATTCTCCATCATCATGAAAGCTGGTGTGGAGAAGTTCTATCTGTACCTGTTCGTAGGATTGATCCCGTGGCTTTTCTTCTCAGCTGCCATCACAGGCGGTTCCACATGCATAATCGCACAGAAAGATCTCATCAAGAAGATAAGATTCCCGCGTGAGATCATTCCGATATCATTCGTAACGTCGCAGTTTGTAAACATGCTGCTGTCGTTCATCGTAGTAATTCTCGTATCCGTGGTGTCCGGTGTTCACCTTACAGTCGGAGGCATTTTGTGCCTGCCGATCATCATGTTGGTCGAATACCTGATGGCATTGGGAATTGCTTTGATCTCTTCGTCTTTAACGGTTTATTTCCGTGACTTGGAGCACATCTTGGCCATCATCGCCATGGCTTGGCTTTATGCGACACCTATCTGTTATCCGGAGGAGATGGTTCCTGAGAAGTACTTGTCCATCTACCGTTTGAATCCGGTAACGCCTATCGTTAATGCTTATCGTGATGTCCTTTACTGGGGCAGAACGCCTGACCTTACAACACTTATCCTTGCAGTCTGCATCGGTCTAGTGACGGTATTCCTTGGAATCCTTATCTTCGGCAGACTTCAGAGAAGATTCGCGGAGGAACTGTAATATGTCTGATGATGTAGCAATCCGCGTAAGTAATCTTACTAAGAAGTTTAAGGTCTACTACGATAAGGGACGTTCTCTTAAGGAGGTCATCCTTTTCCGTAACCGTAATAAGCATGAGGTCCGTACAGTCCTTAACGACGTATCCTTCGATATCAAGAAGGGCGA
>CAMJGB010000083.1 GCA_946405115.1 uncultured Clostridia bacterium
TGTCTTCGATGTCCTGCGTATTCTTCTCGATCTTCTCTGCGACCATCGCATCATCGGGATCGGGGATTCCATCTTTCCTATACAAACCGCTCTTCAACGCCTGCGCATACAATCGGATATTCGCGACCGGCGTCTTAATACCATGTGCGATGGAAGACAACAAAGACTGCTTCTCCTTCTCCAATGCACGAAGCTTCTTACGGTCGCCCGAGAGCCTGTCGCTTAGCATATTCATGCCCCAGATATATTTACCAAAATATCTCTCCTTCGACTCCGGGATATGCTCGCCTGTCTCGTTCTTCGCGATCTTCTCAGGATAAGAAGAAAGCTTGTTGAACGGCATGATGACTTTCCTGTCTATATAAACGAAGAAGATGATCATCAGAACAAACGACAAAGCAACAACTGCCTCTGCAAGACAGAGAGTATAAACTTCTCTCGAATCAGCATAAGTAAAAACAACGATACCCTCCGCCTTGCCGTCACGCGAGATTACCCACGTTAAGCTGCTTGAGGTGTCGTCTGAAAGAAGCTCGGTAGAACCTTCGCCGACAGGGATATAAGAAATTGAAGACGGCACATTCCTCTCGCCGAATTCGGAAATCCAGGAACTCTCCCGCTCGGCTCTGACAGAATCAACCGCATCCCCCAAATCATCCGCAGGATAAGATTCCACCTCCTGCACGAATCTGTTTGCAAGAGTATTCCTTCTTCCGCTGTCGCCTTCGTAGATCTTGGTAACACCAAAGAAAACCCCAGCTCCGAGGCAGGCAAACAGAACCAACGCAAGTAGATACTTGAGGTAATACTTTCTCATGCGCCGAACCTGTAGCCTACGCGCCAGACTGTGTGAATGTACTTAGGATCCTTGGGGTCGTCACCGAGCTTTTCGCGCAGCCACTTGATGTACACGGTAAGAGTCGAGACGTCGGAGTCGCAGTCGGAGCCCCACACGGCGTCGAACAGGGTCTCCTTCGGGATGACCTTCTCGGGGTGCTTCAGGAAGTAGATAAGAATCTCGAGTTCCTTGCCTCCGACCTGCAGGAGCGAATCGCCCTTGCGCACCGTCATGGTATTAAGGTCGACGCTCAAATCTTTATACTTAAGAACCCGGCTCTCCTCGGATGCCTCAGGGTAGTTCCTGCGCAAAGTCGCCTTCACCTTCGACAGCAAAAACGGGAAGTAAAACGGCTTACCGATATAATCGTCGGCGCCGATGTCGAGCCCTAAGATCTTGCTGTCGTCGTCATCCTTCGCGCTCATCATGAGGACCGGAATGTCCTGTTCCTTACGAAGAAGGCGGAGCGTCTCGAAGCCGTCGAGCCCCGGCAGCATGACATCAAGAAGCATGAGCTTATAGTCCTCTTCCTTAAGGCGGAGGATCGCGCGCTCGCCGCTGTCCAAAAGCTCAACGGAATAACCCTCACGCGAGAGCAAGTCTCTTATGAGGGTTCCGAGTTCAACATTATCTTCAACTATTAAGATGTCTGTCATTATTACTTATCGTTATAAGTTACTGTGATCTCCTTACAAAGGCTCAAGAACTCAATTGTAACCTTTCTCAATCTGTAGGAAAGCTGCTTCAGGATGAGGTTAACCTTGTCGGGATTTGTCTTGAAGATCGTCTCGAGGTCTTCAGCGTAGATTACCTCAACAACAGTTCCGTCTGACTCTGCAACTGCAGTAGCATTTCTGCCGCCGTCCGTAACTACACCGAACTCACCAAAGACGTTAACTGCCTTGATCTCGGCAAGCTTGAGCTCGTCCTTTCTTCTGAAGTTGTAGTACATGCCTACGGAGCCATTCTTAAGAAGGTACATGCCCGTGCCTGTATCGCCTTCCTTGTAGAAGATCTTGCCCTTGGTGTAAGTCTCGGTCTTGCCTGTCTTGTCGTCCTTGAACTTCGCGAACTCAGCCATGGCAGGATTCTCGACAGAATCGCCCATCTTGCTCTTATTGTTCTGGTAAAGATCGATGTGCTTCTTGATCTTTGTGAACAGGGACTTCTTCTTGGCTGCCTCTGCGTCGCGAACTTCCTTAAGAAGATTCTCGGCATCCTGGTAGTCCTTGGTCATGGCTGCAATTCTGTTGCCGATGTGCTTCATCAAAGCGAAAATCTGATCGGGGTTTCTTCTGAAGTAAGCTCCCAAAGCATCCTCTTCGATCTCAACTACCTTAACAGTACCGATAGCAACTACAGTAGCGCTTCTGGGGTATTCCTCGATGATGGCCATCTCGCCGAAGTACTCGCCTTCTTCAAGAACTGCGATTCTCATAGGATCGTTCTTGCCGTAATTAGCGTATACACCTGCTTTACCCTCAAGAATTTGGAAGAAACTCTTGCCGATATCGCCCTCTTTGATAATTACTTCACCCTGGCGGAATGTCTTCTCGACGAAACTCATATGAATGATTCCCCTTCCCCTGTATGTTTCATTAGTTTTGATTACTAAAAAATATTTAGCAATATTATTATATATCTGTAAGCGGGTGAAATGAAATAGGGTTCCTTGAATCGGAACCCTAGTTTTCAAAAACTTTACTGCTTTTCCAAGCCCATCTTCTCGAGATACTCGGCGGCATCGTCGATCGCCTCGTCCGTGTCGCTTCCGACATCGACGTTGATCGGTGGCTTCTTAAAGAGCACGTCGTACATGATAGGCACGATGTAGAGCGTCATGAGCGTCGCGTAGAGAAGTCCTCCTGCGATTACGATGGACATGCCTCGTCCAAGCTGCGATGCCATACCGGAACCGAAGATCATCATGGACATGGCAAGGATTGTTGTAAGTGCCGTCATGAGGATAGGTCTCATTCTTGTCTTACCTGTTGCAACGAGGGCGTCGTGTCTGTTAAGGCCTCCGATACGAAGCTGGTTCGTGTAGTCTACGAATACGATACCGTTGTTAACTACGGTACCCATGAGGATAACGAATCCGAGCATCGAGAGCATTGAGAGCTGCTCGCCTGCAACGAGAAGTCCTATCATACCGCCCGTGAATGCGAGAGGGATGGTGAACAGGATGATGAACGGTGACAGCAAGCTCTGGAACTGCGCTACCATTACGAGGTAGATGAACAGCAATGCGAGCGCCGCCATCTCGAGCATCTGCTTAACGAGGTCGTTAACCTGCTCTGACTCACCGGAGATCTCGACTGAATATCCGTCCGGCAAAGATCTTGAATATTCTTCGATTCGGGGCTCGAGCTCTCTTGATACTAGAGTTGCGTTATAGCCCTCAGCCATCTCGGAAGAAACCGTTACATATCTTACGAGGTTCTCTCTGTTAATCGATGCGGAAGAAGTCGTCTCAACGATAGTCGCGAACTCGGAAAGAGTATGGATGTTGGACTCTTCCTCCTCTTCTACTGTCTCTTCATCAGTCTGGTCCTCGGCGTCCTCTCTTCGCCTGTCATGCTTGCGAATGCATCTGCAAAGGAATCGAAGGAAGTTCCGCTCGAAGCTCCACCCGCAGCGCCGCCCTGAGCCATTGCCGCCATGTCGACAGCTTCGAACTCGATGTCCATCAGGTTCTCTCTTGTAAGCTCGTCCGTGTTATCGACGATGCTTACAGTCATGTCCGTGCCGTCAACAGTGATCGTTACAGCATCGACGGAAGAAGACGTGTGGCTTGCGATGCCTGCGTAGATCTGAGCTACCGTGAGGCCGTACTCCATCGCCTTGTCGCGGTCGATCAAAACCTGCAAAGTAGGATCGCCCTCGGCAAAGCTGTCGTGAACTTCAGTGATGCCTTCCTGTGATGCGAGGATGGCACTAACTTCGGCGCTCAGCCTTTCGAGCACGGTGTAGTCGTTACCGGAGATAACAACGGAGATGCCGGAGCTTCCCGTGAGAGCTGAGGAGTCACCGATGGCGCTTCCTGCCGAAGCTTCTACGACGCATCCGGATTCAGCCGTAGCCTCGTGGATGCGGTCAACGATGCTGTGCATTTCGGAGGAAGATGAGTCCTCGGGAGCGAGCGCGTAACACATGTAAGTGCCGTACTCATCCGAAGACATGCCCATGGAAAGGAAGCTCGACGAGCTGCCGGAGTCCATGATACCCAAGTCCTCAACGCCGTCGACAGAAAGGATCATGTCCATGACCTCATCGACCTTCGCGTAGGACTCTTCGCGCGTCATCTCCTCGGGAGTAACGATGGTAATCGAGATCTCGTTTGTGGTGATCTCAGGGATGTAAATGATGCCCGTCTTGAACAGCATGAGCACTGAGAATGCGAGCAAGCCGATAGCAAGCAGAAGCGGCGCCAACTTATGCTTTAAGCACCAGCTTAAGGACTTGCCGTAAGCATTAAGAATCTTATCGAAAAGCTTGTGCTCCTTGGGCTTAGCCTTCGCAAGAAGCGTGCTGCACGATGCGGGTACAACCGTGAGCGCCATGATGAGTGACGCCACGAGGCAGTAGCCGATCGAAAGTGCGAGCGGGTAAAGAAGGGATCTTACAAGGCTCGTAGCAAACACCGCCGGGAAGAATACGCAGATAGTCGTGAGCGTGGAGGCGATGATGGAGCCGCGAACCTGTTTCGCGCCCTGAACCGCAGCTCTCGGAGCGGGGATGCCGCGGCCGATCAAGCGGAAGATATTCTCCATAACTACGACCGAGTTATCAACAAGCATTCCTATACCGAGCGACAGACCCGACAGCGTCATCATGTTGAGCTCAAGTCCCGTGAAGTACATAAGAACTATCGCGAAAAGCACCGACAGCGGGATACTGATCGCTACTACGATAGTAGGCTTAACGTCCTTAAGGAAGAGCGCGAGGACGATGATCGCAAGGAGCGCACCTAAGAGCATGCTCTGGAATACGCTCTGGATGATCATGTCGATGTAGACGCCCTGGTCAACCAAGTTGATCGAGTGGAATCCGGGATAAAGCTCGCTTAATTCTTCGAGCGCATCGTTACATGCACCGGATACCTCGTTGGTACCTGATGTCGATGACTTAAATACGCAGAGGATGATTCCGTCTGAGCCGTTAAGTCTTGTATAGCTGTCGTTCGCAGTATCGATGACCGTGATATCAGCGATGTCTTCGAGTCTAACTGATCCGATGATGTCGTTATCGAGAAGAAGTGCAGATGAGATGTCCTCAACACTTGAGAACTCCTCACCGATTCTTAAGAGCCAGGACTGGTCATTCTCATCGTCGATATAACCCAAAGGCATCGAGAAGTTCTGCGCGTAGATGAGCTGTGACAGAGTCGTCGGATCGATGAGTGCATCAGCGTTGGCACTCTCGAGAGCGGTCTCTCTTGCCGCATCGTACTGAGCCTGTGCCTGGTCGAGTGCAGTCTGAGCGTCTGAAAGCTGAATAGCTGCAGTCGAGAACTGAACGGCTGCATCAAGCTGACCCTGAGTGATTCCTGCGTATGCAGTTTCCAAGCCTGAGAGGATCTCGGGGATGGAATCTGCAAGTTCGTTGATACCGTTTACTTCTGTCTCGATGCTCTCGACTCTGGCGTTAAGCGTGCCTGCAGGATCAGCCGTTCTTACACGGACGATGAGGCTGCTTAACTGAGTCATAAGTGAAGACATTGTTCTTGTTGTATTTACGAGCTCGTTCATGGAAGAACCGCTGACGCCGTTACCTGTTACAGTAAGGAGGCTTCTTAACTGGTTAACGTCATTAACGAGCTGTGTGATCTGGTTAGGGCTGATACCGCCTGCCGCAAGAGTGGCGTTGACCAATGCCTGATTAGCCTGGTTATATGCTTCCTGTGCCGCTGCAAGCTCAGCAGAACCCTGCTCGTAAGCCATCTGTGCTGCAATAAGATTTGCTGTTGCAGCAGCCTCAGCCTGAGCAATCTGGTTGTACTGTTCAGGTGTGATGTTGGGATTGTTCTCAGCATTCGACATGTTAGTACGTGCAGTATTTGCTACGTTCTGTGCATCAGTAAGCGTAGTGGAAAGCTGGGACAAAACGGCAGCAGCTCTGTCGAGTGAAGCACGTGTGGCATCAACTCTTTGCTGTGCATCATTAAGAACACTATTCTGGACAGGCTGGAGTCCTTCGATTCCTGCTGAGAGGTCTTCGAGTTGTGCGTCAAGATTAGCTATACCTTCTCTAAGTCCGTTCGCGATCTCCTCAGACTGTCCTGTCATCTGTGAGAATATCGCTGATGACAAAGTCGATCCGAATGTGCTCTGAGCCGCATCAAGCTGTGACTGAGCTTCTTCCAAAGCCTCTCTTGAATCGTCTAAGACCTGCTGCGCGTCAGCTAACTGTGAGTTGGTCTCACGAAGAATTCTGTCATTAAGTGCATCGATCTTATCCTGATTAAGTTCAACCTGAATGCTCTTCTCTACAAGACCGATAGTCGTGATGCTCGCGACACCCTCAAGTCTTGAAAGGTACGGAACGACGTCGTTATTTACAAAGTCCGTAAGTTCATAGACATCGTAGCCTTCACGCTCGACTGCGACGTACATCGTGGCCAGCATATCAAGGCTGATCTCCATGATGTTAGGAGTCATGACGCCTGCGGGAAGCTGGCTCTCGAGGTCGTTGATGGCACTCGTTATTCGTACCATCGCTACGTTCATGTCGGTTCCGTCAGCAAACTCGAGCTGTACTACCGAATAGTTGTCTGCACTTGTGGAAGTGATATTCTCGACACCGCTTACGGTACCGAGTGCATTCTCCATGGGCTTGGTTACCTGCTCCTCAATCTTCTCGGGGCTGGCTCCGGGATACGCTGTTATGACAATAAGATAAGGAAGACTTATCTCCGGTAAAAGGTCCAAAGAGAGATGCGTAATTGATACTGCACCCAAAGCAATAATAGCTATTACTGCTACGAGTATAGTAAAAGGCTTCTTAACACTAAATCTCTCCATCCATTATTCCTCCGCGAAGGTAATAATATACCGCCACCGGGCAAATTACAATAAAACTAGAACGATATTCCACAATTTTACCTTATTTGTTTTTCGTATTTTTAATCCCTTTGTCACTTATGTTATAAAATAGGTATCAAAAAACCTTAAGGAGTGCCCAAAAACATGCTATTAGCCTTGGCTCTGATACCCGTCATCGTGCTTCTTATTGTCATCTTCGTGATCGACAAGAAGGAGAAGGAACCCATCGGTCTTCTTATCGGCCTGTTCTTCGCCGGCGCAGCTACCATAATCACAGCCGTCATCGGTGAAGCTATAGGTGAGCTGATCCTCGGCCTGTTCATGTACGACTCGGCGATCAAGTCGGTCATACTCTCAATATTTGTCGTAGGTCCTGCTGAGGAGCTCGGCAAGTTCTTCGTCCTGTGGCTCATCACATGGAAGAACAAGCACTTCAACTACAGCTACGATGCCATCGTCTATGCAGTCTTCGTCTCATTGGGCTTCGCCTGCTTCGAGAACGTCGGCTACGTCTTCATGTACGGTCTCGGCACTGCACTCCTTCGCATGTTCACCGCCGTTCCCGGTCACGCCTGCTACGCGGTATTCATGGGACTTTTCTACAGCAAGGCCAAGAAGGCTTCTTTGACCCAAGGCAAAAAGGGCTTCGCCGGAAACATGTGGCTTGCGATCCTTATCCCGATCATCACACACGGCATTTACGATGCGATTATCTTGGGCTCCAGAGAGACGGACTACGATATCATCGCAGGTATCGGAGCCTTGTTCTGGATCGCCTATGTCATCGCGATGTTCGTCGTCTGCATCATCATCATAGTCAAGGCTTCCAAGAACGACTACTGCATCGTCACCATGCCGAATCAGGTTCAGACGTTCTACAAGCCCGCCGTCTTGGGTTCCTGGAACTGTAGCTGCGGCACGGTAAACAACTTGAACTTCTGCTCACAGTGCGGTAAGCCCCGACCGTTAGGAACCACATGGAACTGCCCCAGATGCGGTGTGCTTTGCACCTTCAATTTCTGCGGCAACTGCGGCTCCCCCAAGCCGCAGCAACCTACACCGGTTCCCCAGTGATGATTGAAGTCTAATATATTTATAATATGGACTAATGAATGCGCCTTTACGATTCTGTAAATTATGGGCGCATTCTTTATGTGGCTTAATCCTGCTCAGTCGTCGAGATTCCAGTAGAACCTCTTGATCCTCTTAACCGTCGCATTACCGCCGCCGTCGTAGATCAGGACATCAAACTCGCCCCTCTCTGTT
>CAMJGB010000084.1 GCA_946405115.1 uncultured Clostridia bacterium
GAAGAGCTTTTCGCAGGAATCGATAAGAATGCCGTAGATATGGTGGATAACTATGATGGCACTTTGAAGGAGCCCGTTCTTCTTCCTGCTACTTTCCCGAGCCTTCTTGTTAACAGCAACCAGGGTATTGCCGTAGGTATGGCATCCAACATTTCTTCTTTCAATTTAAGAGAAGTGTGTGAAGCAACAATGGCTTACCTTAAGGATAAGAATGTTGACCTTCTTGAGATAATGCCTGCACCTGATTTCTCAGGAGGCGGACAGATCCTTTATAACAGAGATCAGATGAATGAGATCTATGAGACAGGTAAGGGATCCATTACATTAAGAAGTAAGTACACAGTTGATACAAAGAATAATCTCATTGAGATCACTGAGATTCCGTATTCCACATCTTCAGAGGCAATTATTGATGGTATCGCTGATCTCGTTAAGTCCGGTAAGGTCAAGGAAATCAACGATGTAAGAGATGAGACTGACCTCGACGGTTTGAAGATTACGATTGACTGTAAGCGCGGAACCAACCACGAGGAGCTTATGAAGAAACTCTTCAGATTTACGAAGCTTCAGGATACGTTCTCATGTAATTTCAACCTTTTGATCAACGGTTCACCCCGTGTAATGGGTGTAAGAGATATCATCCGCGAGTGGCTTGACTGGAGACGCCAGTGTGTATCAAGAGAGCTTGCGTTCGAGCTTGATAAGAAGAAGTCCAGACTTCACTTGTTGGAAGGTCTCGAGAAGATCTTGCTTGATATCGATAAGGCCATTGCCATTATCAGAAATACTGAACTTGAAGAGGACGTTGTTCCTAACCTCATGAGAGGTTTTGATATCGATAAGATTCAGGCTGAGTATGTTGCTGAGATCAAGCTCCGTAATATCAATAAGCAGTACATCCTTAACCGTACTGCAGATAAGGAAAATCTTGAGAAGGATATTGCCGAGATAGAGGACATCCTCGGTAAGCCTAACCGTATCAATACGCTTATTTCCAAGAAACTTAAGGAAGTTGCTGATAAGTACGGCAAGGAGAGAAAGACGGAACTTGTCATGGCTGAGCACGTTGAAGTTTATGTGCCTGACCAGAACATCCCTGACTATCCCGTTACTCTTATGCTTACAAGACACGGTTATCTTAAGAAGTTTACTGCTAATGCATTGAAGAGAGCTGATGAGATCAAGATTAAGGATGATGACGAAGTGTTCATGAATATTGAAGCCATGAATAAGAGCGACATCTTGTTCTTCTCAGATAAGTGCAATGTTTATAAGAGCAAGACGCATGAGTTCCCGGATCACAAGGTAAGTGACTTCGGTTCGTTCCTTACGAATGACTTGGGTCTTGATGATGATGAGAAGATCCTATGGATGCTTGTCACGACAGACTATAAGGGCAAGATCA
Source organism: uncultured Clostridia bacterium (assembly GCA_946405115.1). Lineage (GTDB taxonomy): Bacteria > Bacillota > Clostridia > Saccharofermentanales > Saccharofermentanaceae > Saccharofermentans. The sequence goes on from CAMJGB010000084.1 coordinate 1,406, forward strand.
TGATCGGCTTTAAGAACGGTAAGGCTGCTCAGTTCCCTGTTGAGGCATATGAGACAAAGCAGAACCGTAAGAAGCTTCTTAACGGTTTCTCTGATAAGTCTGAAGCAGTTACGTTCCTGTTTATACCAGAAGGTGAGGATCCTGATCTGTTTGCAAGATCAGACAGGGATAAGGCCGTAGTATTTAAGTCCTCTATGGTTCCTTTGAAGACAACAAGATCTACTCAGGGCGTACAGCTTCTGTTAAGTAAGAAGGATTCTTCACTTGCTCAGATTATGCCCGTTGAACAGTCAGGACTTCGTGATCCTGAGTATTACAGAATCAGGAATATTCCTGCCATCGGTTATTACATTAAGGCTGACTCATTCGAGAATAAGCAGATTGGAATAGACGACTTAGCGTGAGACGCGTAGAAGATAATATCTTCGATAACTATGAGAAGAAATCCGTAAAGGGTGCGGGTCACATTATTGCGGTTGTTGCATGTATGATCTGCATAGCCGCCATGATAGGCGTAGTATTCTGGCTTAACGCTTCGATGAAGATCGAATCCGGTGTTGTGCCTGACTTTGAAGCTGCCATCGATGAGGGTCGTTATGAAGATGCTTTGATGCTTTACCGTCAGGTTCACGATCAGGTCGTTGCTTATGACAGTTCTGAACTTTCAGAGAATGCAGAACTGACAATAAGAAGAGAGCAGATGGGACAGATGGAAGAGATCGTTAACACGAGACTTATTGCCATCGAGACCGAGATGAGAAACTCGCGTTATACTCCGTCTACTGCTGATATGCGTTTCATGAATGAGATGCAGGAGCTTACATCTTCAAGACTTTCCGAATGGCTTAATGAACTTGCCACTGAGTTTCTTTTGGGCACCATCGAGAAGCCAGACTTGATCTTTATCTTCGAGGCTCTTAATGATGTCGGTAATGTATCCGCTACTACGACACCGCTTCTTTATGAAGTTGAGACTATCGAGCAGGCGAGAGGTGATGTTCAGGCTGCCGAGAGTGCTTTCAATGCGGGTGATTACGTATCATCTGTTCAGATATATGTAACCGTATGCGATAACTACGAAGGCTTTGTTTACGACTTCGCTTCCAAGAGACTGACTGAGATCAAGGAGATCATGTACGAGCCGATGCTTACTGAAGGTGAGCATATGCTCGAGCGTATGAGATATTTCTCTGCGGAGGCATTGCTCTCAGATCTTGCCGTTATCTTTCCGGATGACAACCGTATTAATGCAGATCTTCTTGAAGCTACATCCCATACAACGGAAGTTACCGAGTACAGAGGAACTGTTGAAGTAATCTGCGTAAGACAGCTTATCGCGGATGTATCAAGGGGTGCATCCAATACAGGTCTGTATCTTACGACTGATGAGTTCTCCAGAATGCTCGAAGAATTGTATGCAAACGATTACGTGTTGGTCGATGCAGAGACTATGGCTGACATGAGCGAGGATACGTTCATAACTGAGGTTAATCTTACTGTACCGGTAGGCAAGAAGCCTCTCATCATTGTTCTTGATACATTCGACTATAATGTTGCGACTACTTATAACTACGGCCTTTGCACACAGCTTTCGCTTGATGAGCAGGATCATGTAGTAGGACAGTACGTTGCTCCTGACGGTACGTTGGTATCGGGAAGAGAACTTGAGGCAATCGGTATTCTTGATGCATTCGTTGAAGAACATCCGGATTTTTCTTTCGACGGTGCGAAAGGCGTTATTTCCATCTGCGGTTATGAGTCAGTATTCGGTTATGTCATAAGCCGTGATGAAGCTGATGACAGAAGTGCAGCTCTTGAAAGCATCGGAAGACCCAATGTGGATTTCACTGACAGCGAGATAGAGAACAACCGTCAGATCGTATCTGAGATTGCAAGTGTACTTCTCGATACGGGATGGAAGTTCGCATCTTCTACATACGGTAATATCAATGCTTTTGAAGCCGACATGGATACCATTGTTACTGATACGTCCAAGTGGATGGAGCAGATTGAACCCTTGTTCGGTGACGTTCATATTATCGTCTATCCGGGAGGAAATTACATCTACGGAACGGACCCCAGAGCTGAGTATCTTAAGAGCAACGGCTTCAGGATCTTCTTTGGCATGGGCTATAACCCTTATCACATTTATGGTGATAATTACCTTTACTATGACAGAAGTGTCATAAGCGAGTACACGCTTACAAACCTCGATTATTCAAGGCTTTTCGATCCTACGCTTGTTCTCGATTCTTATGTTAATGCTGTGATGAATCCTACTGACGAACAGGAACAGGAACCTGTTTGACATATTTGTTTCATTCAAATTTAATTTGTTAATTAGTGGTACTATTCACAAAAAAACTATATAATTATTAAAATTATATGGAGGTTTGCTCATGGCAAAGACTGACAGATTATCTGAGTATGTTAAAGAAGAGCCTATACTTTGGCATGACAGAAGAAGATATCTGGGATTACCTATCTCATTCACAAGATATAGTTTTGACAGCAATAAGTTCTATGTAAAGAGAGGACTTTTTAATACAGTTTCTGACGAGATTCTCCTTTATCGTGTTCTCGATATCAGACTTACAAGATCACTTTGGCAGAAGATCTTCGGTGTAGGTACTATCGTACTTAAGACTGCAGATCAGACAATGCCTTTGCTTGATGTAAAGAGCGTTAGGGATTCTGAGCGCGTTAAGACTGCATTGAGCACAATCGTCGAGAACGAGAGAAACGAGAAGAGAGTTCTCGGTAAGGAGATGTTCGGTGCTGCCGGACATCATGATGTTGATTTGGATGGCGACGGAATCTCGGATCACATTGATGTCGATAATGACATTATATAAATAACTGATCGGCAAGGCGGAATAGTGGAGACTAGATTAGACAGATACGAGGGCGCTCGAGAAGCTAAGATTGAACAGCTTAGAGAACTTATCGAGAATTCCAAGAAGATTGTATTCTTGGGAGGCGCCGGTGTGTCCACAGAAAGCGGCATTCCCGATTTCAGAAGCGGCGACGGTATCTATAATCAGGACAGCGGCATCAATTACAGAGCCGTTGACGTAATCTCACATTCTTTCTTCGTCGAGCATCCCGAAGAGTTCTACGATTTCTACAGAAGAAAGCTTCTTTATCCTGATGCCAAACCCAATAAGGCGCATAAGGCTCTAGTAAGACTCGAGCGTCAGGGCAAGCTTATGGCTATCATTACACAGAATATCGATAAGCTTCACCAGGATGCAGGTTCCAAGTGCACGATCGAACTTCACGGATCCGTATTCAGAAATTACTGCATGGATTGCGGAAAGAAGTTCCGACTCGATTACATCATGAGTCATGAGGGCGTTCCTCATTGTGACAGATGCGGCGGTATTGTTCGTCCCGGCATCACGCTCTATGAAGAGAACCTTGAGCACGAGCCTATCGATGCAGCTATTAAAGCATTAAAGAAGTGTGATCTGCTCATTATCGGCGGAACATCACTGACAGTATACCCCGCTGCTACTTTCTCTCAGTTTATTAAGCACGATAAGATTGTTATCATTAATAAGTCTTCCACATATCTTGATCTTTCTGCAATGCTCACCATCCACGATTCGATAGGTGACGTACTCGATCAGGCAATCCCTAAGAGGAAGAAGAGATCTGATGCCGGTAAGAAGCGTAAGAAGACTACGGCTTCGAAGAAGACAACAACTAAGAAATCTACAACAACCAAGAATAAGACATGATACCTTTATACGAAGAACTTCTTCCCGGTCTTAATGAGGCCAAAGAATCACTTTCAAAAGTAAACAGCAGATTTGGTCTTATAAGACTTTTTTTGTTTATAGCATGTGTAGCATTTATAATCGCAGGCTTTGTAAGGGGGAATAGTATTCCTCTTTTTATAGTCGGCGGCGTAGCTTTTTGTATATTCGTCTTTGTATGCGTAATCCATAAGAAATCCAAGTATATGGAAGCAATACTTGATGAGAAGATTAAAGCTGATTCAAGATATATCTCGAGAGGTAAAGGAGACTATAAGGACATGGTCTTCGACGGCTCTGAATATATTAACCACAGTCACGATTTCTCATCTGACCTCGATGTGTTCGGACCTCACAGTCTGTTCGCACTCTATAACATTTCTCACTCCGTATTCGGCTGTAAGTCTTTTGCAGATAAGCTCAAGCTTAAGGACATCTCGAAGCTAACTAAGCAGAGCATAATCAATGACCAGAAGATTGTTGAAGACTTTACGAATGATCCAGAATTTCTTTTGGATTATGAGGCTGTCGCAGCACATCATTCAATTACCAAGATGCCTGAGGCATTGCTTACTCTTTGTCTTCGTAATGAGAAGCTTAAGAGCGGATATAAGTGGCTCTACAGACTGATTCCGCTTATCTGGCTTGCACCCTTGGTTGTTCTCTTTCTGGGTTATGCATCTTATGTAAGAATTGCAGTTTTGGTTGTGATTCTTATTAACCTGATTATTTGGTTCTGCATCTCAAGACTGGATCTTTCTGATATCTTCAAGGCAGGCATGATCTCTAAGCAGGCTGAGGCCATCAAGGTTCGTGTAGAACTTCTTCTTTCTGATGAGAAGAGACGTGAGACTTTCGTTCCTTCGTATCTTTCTGAGACATTTGAAGATGATATCAACTCGCTTATAAAGGCGTGCAGCGTATGTTCTTTAAGGGAGCAGCCAATTTTCGCTTTGCTTCTTAATGCAGGTATGCCTTATGACTTGATGTGTGCTGACCGTCTTTTTGACTGGAGCGTTAAGCACGGTAAGAACTTTATGGATGATGTTGCACGTCTTGGCGATATCGAGAGCCTTATGTCTGCATCAGTTCCCGGCCTTATCGCGAAGGTATCAAGTTTCCCTACGATAAGAGAAGACAAGCTTGCATATTTCGAAGGTAAGGAGATGACACATCCCTTGCTCGATCCTTCCAAGGCTGTTTCCAATTCAGTAAGCATCGATTCCAAGTCAGCCCTTATCACGGGTTCTAATATGAGCGGTAAGACAACACTTATCAGAACGGTCGGAATCATGATGGTTCTTGCTTATATGGGTGCTAAAGTTCCTGCCGAGAAGGTTGACTGTTCTATAATGAGAATCATGACATCAATGAGAATCGCCGACAGTCTTGAGGAGAACATGAGTACCTTTAAGGCTGAACTCATAAGAATCGGTTCTATTGTTGAAGCTTCCTCGAAGGAAGTGCCGATGATGTTCCTCATAGATGAGGTCTTCAGAGGTACGAATTCTCAGGACAGAACTGACGGAGCGGAGATTCTTCTTAAGAAACTTAACAAGCCTTATATCTCCGGTTTTATGACTACTCATGATTATGCTTTGTGTGATCGTGCTGCTGAGACAAAAGACGAGAACATCGTGTTCTTCCACTTCAGTGAACACTACGAGGGAGACGAGGTAATCTTCGATTATAAGCTGCGTTCAGGGCAGTCTCATGAGTCCAATGCGATGTTTTTGATGAGACTTGTGGGGATAAAGTGAATTTATCTCAAAATTTGTGACACAAATTTGCCACATTTTCTCCTTGAATTGTTGTATTTAAAAATAAAATAGATAAAATAGACTTATGGGGTTCGAGGTATTACAAAACTATAAGTCGATTATTGTCGATTATTCATTTATCAGGAAGTTCGGCGGAACTAGATATTTGGCTGAGCTTTTGGACCTCGTAACGACTGAACATAAGGATGTTTACGTAAGTAAATCATTCAAACTCCTTCATTATTGTGTTATTCACCAGGCTGACGAGATGACGGCATCAGCAGCTGATGCTATGCGTAAGTTCTGTTCAATGCTTCTGCCTGATAAGCTTTTGCATTCTGTTCAGGTAACTGAGACAACAGCATTTCTTGCCAAGATGTCTTTGCTCCCTGATGGCTGTCTTGTAATGGCAAGCAGCGGTTTGTTGATGAGCAGAATCCGTGAGAAGAAGCCTGTGTTCTTAGGTGACATCCTGGTCATTGATGAAGACGGTTCAATGAATATCTATCACGGTGTTGATGAACTTATTTCTTCTGTTAAGGATGTAGAGATCAGCCCTCTTGCAACTTCCGATAAGTATCTTGATATGCCGGCTTACTGTAACGTCGGCGATACTGTCATGACTGGTGATGGAACTAGAGTTGTTCTTGAGAAGAGAGTAAGTGCCGGTGCAGAAGGAATGGTATTTACTACCGATGATCCTAAGATCGTAGCCAAGATCTACCACAGAGGCATCATAACGCCTCTTAGATGGAAGAAGCTTCAGACGCAGGTTAAGATGGGGATCAATTCACTTGGTATCTGCTGGCCTCAGAACCTTCTGTTCTATAAGAATGTTCCTGTCGGCTATACGATGATCACGGGAAGAGGAAAGACCTTAGGTAACGTATTCGACGGACCTGATGCACTTCTTAATTCTTTCCCTGAGTGTACGAGATTAGATATAGTCTCCACATTGAGTGATCTTCTTGAGAAGTATATCTATCTTCATATGTTCGGAATCATCGCAGGTGATATCCAGCTTAAGAATGCTCTTTTCTATTCGGTTAATAACATCTATCTTATCGATATGGACAGTGTCCAGGTCGGTAATCTTCCTTGTCCGGTAGGAAGCCAGAATTCTGTATCATCATACATCTTCCCTT